>JAJUJN010000046.1 GCA_029265335.1 Alcaligenaceae bacterium | reverse complement strand
CTGTTGCGCGGCGACCATGAACTCAACGAGGTGAAGGCAGCGCGGGTTCCCGGCCTTGAGCAAGGGTTCCGCCTGGCCAGCGCCGCCGAGATCGAAGCCCACTTCGGCTGCGAGCCGGGCTATCTGGGGCCGGTCAATGTGCCCGAAGGCACGTTGGTCGTGGCCGATACCACGGTCGCGCGTATGGCCGATTTCGTCTGCGGCGCCAACCAGGTCGGCCACCATCACACGGGTGTCAACTGGCTGCGCGATCTCCCCGAGGCTTCGCAGGTGCTCGACCTGCGCAACGTGGTGCCAGGCGACGCTGCCCCCGACGGCAGCGGGCCTCTGTCGCTGCAACGCGGCATCGAAGTGGGTCATGTGTTCTTCCTGGGCACCACCTATTCCGAAAAGCTCAACGCCACGTATCTCGACGAATCCGGCAAGCCCGCCCTCATGCAGATGGGCTGCTATGGCATCGGCATTACCCGCATCGTGGGCGCCGCCATCGAGCAGAATCACGATGAACGCGGCATTATCTGGCCGCTGGCGCTCAGCCCCTTCCCGGTGGTGATCTGCCCCGTGGGCTGGAGCAAGAGCGCCGAGGTGCAACGTACGGCCACCGAACTCTACGAGGCTTTGCGGGCGCAGGGGGTAGATGCCATGCTCGACGACCGCGACTTGCGTCCTGGCAGCATGTTCGCCGACTGGGAGCTCATCGGAATTCCCTTGCGACTTACGGTGGGTGAGCGGGGCCTCAAAGACGGCGTGATCGAGGTGCAGAATCGGCGCGACGGAGAATCGCTGCGCGTGGGTGTAGCCGATGCTGTTGCCACCACGCTCGCTCGCCTCAAGGATCTGGCGTAGCGCCCCTCTCCGCTCTCAATCACAAATCAGGCACCGCCCTCCTGCGCTGGAGTCGCCCGTTGGCGGTGCGGATCACCCCACGCCCCCTCTGCGCTGAAAGCGGCCGTCGGGGGTTCGAACCACCCGGCCAGCCAGCTCCCAATCGAGCAATAAGGCCTGGAGCGTGCCTGGCTCCAGCTTGCTGCGCTGCAAGAGCGTGTCGAGCGTAACGGCGTCGTAACCCAGCGCTTTCAGCACTTTCTGCTCCAATGGCGATGCCTCAACCGCCAAGCTGGCTGCGCGCGGCGCCGGCCCCCCTCGCAAGCCCAGGCTGCCGTCGAGCTCGCGCACGATATCTTCTACCGATTCCGCCAGCGTGGCACCCTCGCGCAGCAAAGCATGACAACCACGCGACAACGGTGAGTACACCGAACCCGGCACCGCGAAAACCTCGCGCCCCAGTTCGGCCGCCAGCCGTGCGGTAATGAGCGAACCACTCTGTGCTGCGGCCTCCACGACCACCACGCCGCGCGCCAGCGCCGCCACCAGGCGATTGCGCCGTGGAAACTGAAAGCGCTGACTGGGCGTACCCAGTGGAAGCTCGGTGAGCAAGGCGCCACGCGTCATCATCTGACGCGCCAACGCGCGGTGCCGAGGAGGGTAGATACGATCGGCCCCAGTGGCCATCACTGCCACCGTGCTGCCGCCTTCGTGAATCGACGCCAAGGCCCCCCGATGCGCCGCGCCGTCGATTCCCCTGGCCAGACCGCTGACAACACACCACCCTTGCATTGCCAAGGCGTGCGCCCAGCTTGCCGCCAACTCGCAGCCAGCGTGCGTAGCGCCTCGCGACCCCACAAGTGCCACGCTCGCTTGGCTGAGCGCCTCGGGTTGGCCGCATACATAGATAAGCAGAGGTGGATCGTGCAGATGGCGCAAACGGTCGGGATAGCGGGGGTCGCTGTACGCCAGCAGGCTGTGCTGTGGCAGTTCCGACCATTTGACGGCACGTTCGAGAGCACGATCGAGGGGGGTGCGATCACGGCCAGAGTGGTGCTCGGCAGGTGGCTGCACGGTTTCCAACTCTGCATCCTGCCCCTGCAAAGGCAGACTGGCTTGGTTCGAAGCCTCGCGGCTGCCCTGCGCAGCGGGCGCCGGCTCATGCGCAATGTCGTGCAAAGCCGAAATCGGCGGCGCTCCTTGCCACTGCGCCACCGTACGCACCGCGTGCGCCGGCGAAATCCGCGGATGCAAGGTTAATGCCAGCCAACGCAACAAGGCGGCTTGGTCGAGAGGTGCGGAGGCAATGGGGCAGAGAGTGGCAGCGGGCGACATAGGGCAGGAGCGATGAACAAGCAGCAAAGTTCATCGGTGTAGCACTCAAGCCCGAACTGCAACCACCCACTGCGCGCTTACTGACCCACCCAGGCTGCAGTCCATGCCGATGCCGCCCCGGTGGGGAACCAATTGCAAAAGAAGCGGTTAAACTATAGTAAAGGGTTGATCTCAATAAGTTTTACAGGTGATGCCGTCATGGCCATTCTTCCAATTCTCCATTATCCCGATGCTCGGCTGCACACACGCGCCAAGCCGGTGGCCGAGGTCGACGAACGCATCCGCCAACTGGTGGCCGATATGGCCGAAACCATGTATGCCGCGCCGGGCATCGGCCTGGCCGCCACGCAGGTGGATGTGCACGAACGCGTGGTGGTCATCGATGTCTCCGAAGACGCCAACGATCTTCTCGTGCTCATCAATCCCGAAATCCTCTGGCGCAGCGAAGAGCGCGTGGTTTACGAAGAAGGCTGCCTGTCGGTGCCCGACGTCTACGACAAGGTCGAGCGCGCCAGCCAGGTGCGGGTCAAGGCCCTCGACATCAACGGTCAAGAGCGCGAAATCGAAGCCGATGGCTTGCTGGCCATCTGCATCCAGCACGAAATCGACCACCTCGATGGCAAGGTATTTGTCGAGTATCTCTCGCCCCTCAAGCAGAGCCGGTTGAAAACTCGCCTCCGCAAACAAGAGCGTCTGGCCAAGGCAGTCGCCTGAGCCATGCGCGTCGCTTTCGCGGGTACGCCCGAATTTGCCCGGCGAGCCCTACGGGCGCTCATCGATGCCGGCTACACCATACCGCTGGTTCTTACCCAACCCGACCGTCCTGCCGGGCGGGGCCTCAAGCAATTGCCCAGCGCGGTCAAGCAAGAGGCAGTCAACCACAACATTGCGGTGGCCCAACCCCGCAGCCTGCGGCTCGACGGCCGCTGGCCCGACGACGCGCAAGCCGCGCACGCTGCCCTGATGGCGGCTCAAGCCGACGTCATGGTGGTTGCCGCCTATGGGCTGATTTTGCCGTCCTGGGTGCTGCAACTGCCTGAGCATGGATGTTTGAACATCCATGCCAGCCTATTGCCGCGCTGGCGGGGCGCCGCCCCCATCCAGCGGGCCATCGAGGCCGGCGACGCCGAAACCGGCGTCACCATCATGCAGATGGACGAAGGCCTCGATACAGGCGCCATGATTTGCGCCGAGCGCGTTTCCATCGGCGAGCAAACCGCCGGTGAATTGCACGATGTTCTGGCCGATCTCGGCGCTGACCTCATCACGCAAACTCTCGCCCGCCTTGCGGTGGAGCCTTTGCAGGCCACGCCGCAACCGTCGGACGGCGTCACCTACGCCGAAAAAATCAGCAAGGCTGAAGCTCGCCTGAGCTGGCAAGATTCCGCCACTCACTTGGCCCGCCGCATACGCGCCTTCAACCCCGTGCCAGGCGCCTCATTGCCGCTGCCGGGGCTCACCGAACCGGTCAAGGTTTGGCGCGCCACCGCCCTGAATCAGGCCGCCCAAGGTGAGCCCGGCTCCATCATGGCCGTGCATCACGACGGTATCGACATCAATTGCGCCGAAGGCGTGTTGCGATTGGAAGAGCTACAAAAAGCAGGTGGCAAGCGCCAGCCTGCCGATACCTTCCGCCGCGGCTGGAGCCCCGAATGACGCGGCCCGATGGCCCTGCGCTGCATCGTCTACTGGCCGGCACGGCCGACACGCTCACTCAGGTTGTTGGGCAAGGCCGTTCACTCACCGACGCCCTCGCCCAAGTGCCCGCCAACTTGCGCCCCGGTATTCAAGACCTATCCTTCCACGGCTTGCGTCACTGGGGTACCGCCCGCGCCTTGCGCCAACATCTGGTGCCGCAGGAGCCAAACGCGGCCGGCTTCGCCGCACTGATCGACGTCGCCATCAGCCTACTACTGCCAGCCGCCGAACTGCCAGGGGCGCCACGCTATGCGGCCTTCACTGTGGTAGACCAGGCAGTGAAAGCCACCCAAGCCCGACCGCACTGGCGCCGCTTCAAAGGGCTAACCAATGCCGTACTGCGACGCTACCTGCGCGAAAGCGAGCCCCTGCTCCAGCAGGTGTCCGAGCAGGTAGAAGCTCGATGGAATCATCCCGAATGGTGGGTAGCTCGTCTGCAATCCCAGTATCCCGAACACTGGCAACAGGTGCTGGGCGCGGCGCAAACTCCGGCACCTCTGTGTATCCGGGTGAATCCGCGCCGCAGTACACGTGCGGCTGTACAAGCGGCATTGGCCGAACAGGATGTGGCCAGCACGCCCGTGCATGAACATGGTTTGGTTCTCGAGCGCGCCCGTCCGGTGCACCAGTTACCCGGTTTTGCCGATGGCTGGTGGTCGGTGCAAGATCCCGGCGCCCAACTGGCCGCGCCACTCTTGGAACCCCGCGACGGCATGCGCGTGCTCGATGCTTGCGCCGCACCCGGAGGCAAGACCGCACATCTTCTCGAACTGGCAGAGCTGGATCTCACGGCCATCGATCGCGACGCCGCTCGCCTGCACCGAGTCAACGACAACCTCGCTCGGCTGGGGCTGCAGGCCCGGGTGCTGGCGGGCGACGCGGCCCACCCGGAAACCTGGTTTGACGGCCAGCCCTTCGACGCCATTCTGGCCGATGTCCCCTGCACGGCGTCCGGCATTGTGCGCCGTCACCCCGACATCCGCTGGCTGCGGCGGCGCACCGATATCGCCGCCACTGCTGCGTTGCAACAACACATCACCGACGCTTTATGGCCCCTCCTCCGACGGGGTGGTACATTCCTTTATGTCACCTGCTCAGTGTTTGCCGAAGAAGGCGAACACCAAGCGCAGGCCTTTGTCGCGCGCCACCCCAATGCCGAACGCGTCACAGCGCCTGGCCAGTTGCTGCCGGCATGCCCGGAAGCGCCTGCCCACCAACAGCACGACGGGTTCTTCTTCGCGCGGTTTCGCAAATCCTGAAGTTTCGTCATGCCGCGCCTGTTGCTTGTCGCCCTTTTGGTGGTTTCGTGGTTGGCGCCCTGGGCGCAGGCCAACGAAGCTGTGCGCGTGGAACGGGTGCAAGTGAGCCACGACGCCAACGAAGGTTGGTTGTTGAGCGCCGACAGCAACTTCCAGCTCAATCCTCAGTTGCGCAATGTGGCCGAGCGCGGCCTGTCGCTATACCTCACCGCCGATCTCCAGGTCACTGAGCCGCGCTGGTGGTGGTTCGACCGACAGGTGCTCGAAGTAGAAAGAGTGTGGAGCATCTCGTATAACGCCCTGATTCGCCAGTGGCGGGTGAGCCTGGGCAGCCTCGCCCTGCCTGTGCATTCTCTCGACGACGCCATGGACATGGTGCGCCACTTTCGAGAATGGCGTTTTGCCGCTGCCGATGCGCTGGATCCCGAAGCCACCTATCGGGCCCGGCTGCGCCTGCGGCTCGATGTCTCTCAGCTGGCCCGGCCATTTCAGGTCAACGCGATGAACAGCAGCGCCTGGTCGCTGGCCACGCCGTGGCACGACTTCCGAATCGCTCCCGACACGCTGGGGGTGTGGCAGCCGTGAATCGCCTCATGCGCACGCTGCTGGTGCTGGCGGCCGTCAGCGCCTTGCTGTTGCTGGGGCTGCTGGCCTGGTCTACCAACAATGCGTCGCGCATCGAGCAGTATTACCCGGTGCTGTTGGGCCTCAACGTGGTGGTTGCCCTCGCCCTGGGAGCCTGGGTGGTGGCCCTCACTGCGCGCCTCGTCCGCCAGCTGCGCCGGCATGTTTTCGGCGCCCGCCTCACCGCCCGGCTGGCCCTCGCGTTTGCCTTGGTGGGCGTGGTGCCGGGCGCGCTCATCTACACGCTCTCGGTGCAGTTTTTGTCGCGCTCGATCGAGTCGTGGTTCGACATCCGGGTGAACGCGGCGCTCGACGCGGGCTTGGCTCTGGGCCGTTCCGCCCTCGATTCACGCTTGTCCGACCTTAACGCTACGGCGCGCACCATGGCCGCCGAACTGGGCTATCTCGACCCTCGCGACGCGAGTGTGCCGCTTGCGCTGACCCGCTTACGTGAACGCTTCGACCTGGCCGACGCCATGGTGTTCGCTTCCAACGGCAACGTGGTGGCTTTTTCGTCGAACCGCCTCGGCACGCTCGCGCCCGGCCTGCCACCTGCGCCAGTGATGCAACAGCTTCGCACCGGCCGACCCTACGCTGCCGCCGAAGCGGCGCCCACTCTGGGGCCAGCAGCCAATCGTGACGAAGTGGATCTGATCTTGCGCGTGGTGGTGCCGGTTCCCGACCATCTGGGCCTCGGCAATCTCGATAGCCTGCTGCGCACCGAAACCCGGTACCTCCAGGTCATCCAGGCCGTGCCCGAAAACATTGCCGAAAACGCCAATCAAGTTCAGCAAGGCTATCGCGATTACCAGGAGCTGGCGCTCTCGCGTCTGGGTTTGCGCAAGCTCTACGGCATCACGCTCACTCTTGCCCTGCTGCTTGCCGCCTTCACCGCCATCGTGGCGGCTTTCGCGCTTTCGGCGCGCCTGGTTCGTCCCCTGCTGCGCCTCGCCGCCGGCACGCAGGCGGTGAGTGTGGGCAAGTTCCGCCAATTGCCTGAACCCCCCGCGCGCGACGAAGTCGGCCAACTCACTCGCTCGTTCAACGCCATGACGCGGGAGCTCGCCGAAGCGCGACGTCAGGTCGAACGCAACCGGCAGGAGCTCGAACGCTCTAATGCCTATCTGGAGAACGTGTTGGCCACGCTCTCGTCGGGGGTGCTGGTGTTCGACGCGGCGTTTCGGGTGACCACCTTCAACCAGGGCGCCCAGCGCATTCTCAGGACCGACCTGCGCCAGGTGCCGGGTCGGCCGCTCGAAACATTGCTCAATCTGGCCGAGTTCGCACAGGCCATCCGGCAGGGCTTTGCCGAGCACTCCGCTGCCGATTCAGGTCGGCTGCATTGGCAAAGGCAAGTGGAGATCGTGCTCGAAGACTCCGACTCTGCCACGCCCGACTTGCCCGCCATTGCACCACCAGAACCCTTTGCCACCCACGGGCGGGGCACCGCCACCATCACCTTGCTGGTGCGCGGGTCACTCTTGGCGATTGAAGGCGACACGGGCTACCTGGTGGTGTTCGACGACATTTCCGACGTCATATCCGCCAACCGGATCGTGGCCTGGGGCGAGGTGGCGCGACGCCTGGCGCATGAAATCAAGAATCCGCTCACGCCCATCCAGCTTTCTGCCGAACGCCTGCAGATGAAGCTCGAAGACAAGCTCGACGAAAAAGACGCCGGCTTGTTACGAAGATCCACCAGCACCATCGTCAACCAGGTAGCCTCCATGCAGGCCATGGTGGATGATTTCCGCGAATATGCCCGCAAACCAACGTTCAATTGGCAGGAAACCGACCTCAACGCCCTGGTCACCGATGTACTGGCATTGTATGGTTGGGATCCCGAGCACGCGCCCCATGGCAGCCTGGACCACGCTCGGCTCGAGGTATCGCTGGCGCCCCATCTGCCGCACATCGAGAGCGATCCCACACAACTGCGTCAGATCATTCATAATCTCGTGGCCAACGCCAGCGACGCTCTCGAAACTTTCGAGGGTGAGTCCGAACGAGTGATACGAGTCAGTACCCGCCTGGCCAACGCGCGTCTGGCTGAAAACACCAGCGTGGCCGGCGTCCAGCTCACCGTGGCCGACACCGGCCCGGGCTTCCCCGATAGCGTGCTGCAACGCGCCTTCGAGCCCTACGTCACCACGAAACCACGCGGCACCGGCCTGGGGCTGGCCATTGTGCGCAAGATCGTGGAAGAACATGGCGGCAGGATCGAGATTGGCAATCGAGCCGACGGCGGAGCCAGAATCTCTATACTATTAACTCGAGTGATCCCGGTGAGCGGCGACTCCACCGAGGCGCCGTCGCCCAGGCAAACAAGTAAAAGGTAGCGCATGGCCAACATTCTGGTCGTTGACGACGAAATCGGTATTCGGGAACTCCTTTCCGAAATTCTCTACGACGAAGGCCACACCGTCGAGGTGGCAGAGAACGCAGCACAGGCGCGTGCGGCCCGTAACGCCGGACGCCCCGACCTGGTGCTGCTCGATATCTGGATGCCGGATATCGATGGTGTCAGTCTGTTGAAGGAATGGTCGTCGCAGGGCCTGCTTACCATGCCGGTGATCATGATGAGCGGCCACGCCACGGTCGATACCGCTGTAGAAGCCACTCGCATTGGCGCCATCAATTTCCTCGAAAAGCCCATCACCATGCAACGCCTGCTCAAGGCGGTACAGGCAGCCCTGGAAGCCGGCGAGCGGCAAGGAAGTGCCCCCGGCGCGCCGGTAGCCCACGCTCCCGGTGTGGCGGCCTCAAGCTCCAGCCCGGCGTCGAGTCCGATGAGCGGCGACCCCACCGCCAGCGTCACACGCCGACCCCTCACCGCGGGCGCCGATGCCGCGAGTGCACCTTCTCCGATTGCATCAGGGCAGGTTGCCCTGCCCCCGCACGAGCCGGTCGAACCCGATTGGCCCACGGTGTCGCTCAACCAGCCCCTGCGCGAGGCGCGAGATGCCTTCGAACGCATCTACTTCGAATTCCATCTCACCAACGAACAGGGCAGCATGACGCGCGTGGCCGACAAAACCGGTCTCGAACGCACTCATCTGTATCGCAAGCTCAAACAATTGGGCATCGATGTGCAACGGCGGGCGCGCCAGGCAGGGCGGAGCCAGGCTTGAAAATCATCATTCTCGGTGCGGGGCGCGTAGGCTCCAGTGTGGCCGAGAATCTGGTTTCCGAACAAAACGACATCACGGTGATCGATATCGATGCCGCCCCGCTCAACCAATTGCAGGAACGGCTCGACCTCCGCGTGGTGGTGGGCAGCGGCACCCACCCTTCGGTTTTGGCCAGCGCGGGTGCGGCAGATGCCGACATGTTCATCGCCTGCGCCACCAGCGACGAAGTCAACCTCGTGGCCTGCCGTATCGCCCGCCAGGTCTTCAACGTGCCGCAGCGCATTGCGCGCATCCGGTCGAACGAATTCGTCGATCAGCCCGACCTTATTGGCCCGGATGGCTTCGGCATCGACCATCTCATCAGCCCCGAACGTGCTGTCACCACGTATCTATTGCGCCTCATCGAGTTTCCGGAGGCCCTGCAAGTCGTGGATTTTGCGGGCGGCAAGGCCATCCTGGTCTTGGGCAAGCTGGGGCCGGGCAGCCCCATGCGCAACCTGCGGGTCGATGAGCTTGCCGCCACCAACGGCGCCAACGCGCGTCTGCTCGCCATCTACCGCGATGATCGACCCATCGAGGCGGAGCCCAAAACTCGGCTGCAGGACAACGACGAAGTGCTGTTTTTGGTGGAGAGGCAACAAGCACATCGCGCCATGCGCGCACTGCAGCGCAGCGAGCGCGCAGCGCGGCGAATCATGGTGGCAGGCGGCGGCAACATCGGCGCTCGCCTGGCTCGCGAACTGGCCGACCAGGGTTACGCGGTCAAGCTCATCGAGCACCAGGCGAGTCGCTGCGAGCAGCTGGCCACCACCCTGCCCTCGAAGGTACTGGTACTGCACGGCGACGCCACCGATGAAATCCTGCTCGAAGACGAAAATGTCGACAGTGCCGACGTCTTCTTGGCTATCACCAACGACGACGAGAACAACATCATGGCAGCGCTGCTGGCCAAGCGAATGGGTGCTCGCCGAGTGATGTCGCTCATCAGTCGACGCAGTTATGGCGAACTTATGGAAGGCAGCCGCATCGACGTGGCCGTGGCGCCCGACCAAACCACCATCGGCGAGCTGCTGCGCTATGTGCGCCGCGGCGATGTTGTTGCGGTGCATCGCCTGCGCCGCGGCGCCGTCGAGGCGCTCGAAGCCGTTGCTCACGGCGACGCCGACACCTCACGAATGGTGGGCCGTCGCATCAGCGAGGTGCCCTTGCCCGAGGGGGCGAGCATTGGCGCTCTGGTGCGCGGCAACGACATCCTCATGCCCGATACCGACCCCATGATCGAATCGGAGGATCACGTGATCGTACTGGTAACCCGTCGTCGCCTCATCCCGCAGGTAGAGCGACTGTTCCAGGTGTCGGCTGCCTACTTCTGACTACGGCTATCCACGCAACGCCATGCCTCGGTTGCTCTCCGTGCTCAACATCATCGG
>JAJUJN010000126.1 GCA_029265335.1 Alcaligenaceae bacterium | reverse complement strand
CGAAAGGTGGCGCACTGGGGTGAAAGGGACGGGCGCTGGGGTGTGTTGTATCGCGTGGTATACGCCCACGAAGTACCGGTGGCGGTCATTCGATATCACGAGGCCGCCGCCACAGAACTTCGGCCGGCGGCAGCGCCGAGAGCGCGGGTGGATACCGTGCACGCCGATGCCCTGGGGGTTCCCGTGGCCGTGAGCGATGAACTGGGCCGCCTGCGTTGGCGTGCCCAATTCGACACTTTCGGCCAGTTGCAAGGCGAATGGGGTGACAGCAGCCATGGCTTGGCATTGCGCTTGCCGGGTCAGTGGGCCGATCCCGACACGGGTTGGCACTTCAATTATCTGCGCACCTACGACCCGCGTCGTGGGCATTACCTGGAGCCGGACCCTCTTGGGCCGCAAGGCTCGGGCCCAAACAGCTCGTGGCAAGGCAGCAGCGCTTATGGCTACGCCGGCCAACGACCGCACCGCTGGGTAGACCCAACCGGGCTGGTGCTGTTTGCGTTCGATGGCACCCTGCAAAATGCCGAGTCGGCGGCCAATGTCTACCGCTTCAGTCAGTGGTACCGCGATGGTCAGGCCCTGGCAGCTGGCTTGGCCGAAAGTCATTATGAGCCGGGGCCAGGCGGCTGGCCTCTGATCGACCTCGATGCCGCTTTAGGCCTTTCCGCCGCCGACATTGTGGCGGCACAATGGAGCCAATTGATCGACCATCTCTATTTATTGGAGAACACGACAGAGCCCGTGGCGCTCGACCTGCTCGGTTACTCGCGAGGAGCGGCGTTGGCGCGCCATTTCGGCAACCGCATCGCCGAGCAAACGCGGGCGGGCCGGTTCTGGTTCTGGGATGCGGCCCTGGGCGACGTCACCGCCTGCGTGAACCTGCGCTTCATGGGGCTCTTCGATACCGTGGCGCAATTCGGCATGCTGGGCACGGCCGACGGTGCCTTCGACTTCACCATTGACCCGGCGTGGCAGGGTGTGGCGCACGCGGTGGCGCTGAATGAGCGGCGCGAGTTGTATCCCTTGCTCTCGCTGGCGGGCCCAGATGGTCAATTGCCGCCCGGAGCCCTGGAGTTGCCCTTTGTCGGAGCCCATGCCGACATCGGCGGCGGCCTGGTGCACCCAGGCTCGGTGGTTCCGCCCGAGGTGCCTCTGGCCGATGTGGCGCTGCAGTGGATGGCGGAACGCGCCGAAGCCCTGGGTGTGCAGCTCGAGCGCAACGAATCCATCGCCGAGGGCGATTGGGCCTGGTTGCACGACTTGCGTACTCCGATCCAACGGCTCAACGGCTGGCGTCTGGATGAAGCGGGCGGCCCGATACCCGGTGTGCCGCCGAGTGATCGCGCAGTGTTGGCTCACGATGGCAGCGCGTGGTTACGATCGCAGGGAACCCATACGCTCCTGGGCAGCACCCAGCGAGACGAAGCCGAGGCTTGGATCGAGCGCCTTGATGATTGGCTCACGACCGGCGATTCCCGAGTGGCGAAGGTGCGGCTGGGCGACTATCGAGCCGCGGGTTGGCATCACTGACACGGTATTGCTTTCTCGGGGCTGATAATATAGTGGGTTACGCTTTTTCGGAGTTCGCACCTGCCATGCTCGTTCAGCAACAAAATGAATTGATCGGCCTCATCGGCCACGCCGTGCAGGTGGTGGCGCCCGAAGCTCGTCCGGAAATCAAGTTGGAGCGCCCCAAGGTGGCGGCGCATGGCGATGTGGCCTGCAACGTGGCCATGCAATTGGCCAAACCCCTCAAGCGCAATCCACGACAGCTGGCCGAAGCCATTGTGCAGGTGCTGCGCGAACAGCCCCAGGCTCAGCAATTGTTGGCCGAAGTTGAAGTGGCAGGGCCGGGGTTCATCAACTTCCGTCTTACCGCAGCGGCGCACCAGGCCGTGATTACCGAGGTTTTGCGTGAATCTGAAAAATTCGGCCACGCGCCGGGTCACGGTGAGCGGGTGTTGGTGGAGTTCGTGTCCGCCAATCCCACCGGCCCGTTGCACGTGGGTCACGCTCGCCAGGCTGCGTTGGGCGATGCCATTTGCAGATTGTTCGAAGCCAGCGGCTACGATGTGTATCGCGAGTTCTATTACAACGACGCGGGCAATCAGATCGACAATCTCGCGCTGAGCGTACAGGCTCGGGCACAAGGCATTTCGCCCGACGCCAGCGAGTTTCCGGCCGACGGCTACCGCGGCGACTACATCCTGGAGATTGCCGAGCAATATCTGGCGGGCGCCACGGTGCAGGCGAGCGATGGCGAGCCCGTGCAGGCAGCGGCTGATCCCAACGATCTCGAGGCCATCCGGCGCTTCGCCGTGGCCTTCTTGCGCCACGAGCAAGACCTCGACCTGCAGGCTTTCGATCTGCGCTTCGACAACTTCTATCTCGAAAGCTCGCTCTACGAGACCGGTCGCGTAGAGCAAACTGTGCAGCGTCTGATCGACAGCGGTCACACTTACGAGCACGAGGGCGCGTTGTGGTTGCGCACCACGGAGCTGAACGAAGGTGACGACAAAGACCGCGTCATGCGCAAGCGTGAAGGCGGCTACACCTATTTTGTGCCCGACGTGGCTTATCACGTCACCAAGTGGGAACGTGGTTATCAGCGAGCCATCAATATCCAGGGTACCGACCACCATGGCACGGTCGCGCGTGTGCGCGCAGGCCTGCAGGCGTTGGGGGTCGGCATCCCCAAAGGCTACCCCGACTATGTTTTGCACAACATGGTGAAGGTGATGCGCGGCAACGAAGAGGTGAAAATCTCCAAGCGCGCCGGCAGCTATGTGACGCTGCGTGAGCTGATCGACTGGGTGGGGCGCGATGCCGTCAGGTTCTTTCTTATCCAGCGTCGTGCCGATACCGAGTTCGTCTTCGACATCGATCTTGCTCTGAAGCAAAGCGACGAGAACCCGGTGTACTACGTGCAATATGCTCATGCGCGCATCTGCTCGGTCTTGCAGCAGTGGGGCGGCGATGTCGATTCACTCGCAACCGCGCAACTCCAGCACCTGCAGGCGCCCACCGAGTTCGCCCTCATGCAGCGACTGGCGAGTTTTCCCGCCATGATCCAGGCGGCCGTCGCCGATCTGGCGCCGCATCATGTGGCTTTCTGGCTCAGGGATTGCGCCGCTGATTTTCATGCCTACTACAATGCCGAGAGAGTGTTGGTAAACGATCCCGCTCTGCGGGAAGCCCGCCTCGCCCTGCTGGCAGCCACCCGACAAGTCATCGCCAATGGCTTGCAACTTCTGGGAGTGAGCGCGCCCGAACGACTCGAGCGCAGCTGAAACCTATGGCCCGCAAGAAATCCACCCGTAGCCGTCAAACGCAAGCCCGCCGAGGGGGCACCCTGTTCGGCATGATGACCGGCGTCGTGCTGGGTCTGTTTGTGGCGGCCGGCGTCGCCTTTTACTTCTCCGGCGCCACCATGCCGTTTGTCGACCGGGCGTCGCGTGCGCCTGCCACCACTCCTGTGGCCCGACCGGGCAGCCTGCCCGACCCCAACCTGGGTCTGTCTTCGGCCGGTGTGCGCACGCCTCCCTCCTGGTTGGGCGACTCCGAGCCGGCCACAACTGCGCCCCAGGGTTCGGGCACTGCCACGACCGAGCGCCCCCGGGCGGGTGATCGCACCGTTGCCGAACCCACGCCCGATGCGCTGGGTGATCTGGTGGCAAGTCTGGGTGGCGGCAGCAATGGCGCACAAACCACAGCCCCTGCCCCGAGCACGCAAGCACCGCCCATTCCCACTGCGCCGGCGGGCCGCTACTTGCTGCAGGTGGGCAGTTTCCGGGTGCTCGAAGATGCCGAGGCGCTCAAGGCCCAGCTGGCGCTGTTGGGTTTCGAAGCCCGTGTACGCCAGGCAGTTGTGAACGATGTGTTGGTGAACCGTGTCCAAGTGGGTCCTTATGCCAACCTCGACGACATGAACGCGGCTCGTGAACGTCTCACCGCCAATCAGGTCGAAACCACGGTTGTGCGCAACTGAAGCCAATGCGCACCCGCTTCAATCCCCTTCATGAGGTAGTTTCCATGCCGCAACGCATTCTTCGTCGCCCCGCTGTTTGGCAGCTTTTGCTTGCTCTCATGCTCTTGAGCGTGTCGTTCATGGCCCAGGCCCAGCGAGGCGGGCAAACGTTCAGCACCATCGAAACACCGCGCGCCACCGACGCCCCTGGCAAGATCGAGGTGCTCGAGTTCTTCCAATATGGTTGTCCGCATTGCCGCGCCATGGATCCGCTCGTGTCGAAGTGGCAGCAGCAGCTCGGCGACGACGTGGTGCTGCAACAGGTGCCGGTCGCTTTCAATCAATCCATGACTGCCTGGCAGTATCTCTATTACACGCTGGCGGCCATGAACCGGCTCGATCTGCAGCCCGATGTTTTTGCCGCGGTGCAAACGCGTCGGGATCCGCTCAATTCCATGGATCGCGTGCTCGACTGGGCCGAAAGCCACAACCTCGACCGCGACGAGTTCGCAGCCATGTACAAATCCTTCGGCGTGGCTGCCAAAGTGAAGCGGGCCAATCAGCTGATCGAGGGCTATCAAGTGAACAGCGTGCCCACGTTTGCAGTCGATGGCCGCTTTCTCACATCGCCGGCGCAAGCCAATGGTTATCAGCAAACCCTCGATGTTGTGGATACCTTGATTGAGCGCATCCGCGCCGAGGGGTGATAGCGCCTCTTGGCGAATTTGCTTGACCCAGGCCCCGATTCCACAGTAGAATCGGGAGCTTTTCGAAATTTATGTGCTCGCAGGGTAGGTAATGCGCGAGCGCAGTGCGCTCTTTCAGGCTTGTGGCTGGCGTGCTGCGTGGTATGCATTCGGCGCTGCGGCCAACCCGGGGCCCTCGGCCAGGCAAATCAGTTGCCATGGCTCAGGGCTCGTGCCACAAGGACCTCTCAGTCTGCCTACTATCAGTCAACTCGTGCGCACGCCGCGCGAAGTCAGTCATCACCAAACCAAGAGCCCCGCGCTCGAGAACTGCCCACAACGCCGTGGCGTCTGCACCCGCGTTTACACCACCACGCCCAAGAAGCCCAACTCGGCTCTGCGCAAGGTGGCCAAGGTGCGCCTTACCAACGGCTACGAAGTGATCTCGTACATTGGCGGCGAAGGCCACAATCTGCAGGAGCACTCGGTGGTGCTGGTGCGCGGCGGTCGGGTCAAAGACCTTCCCGGTGTGCGCTATCACATCGTGCGCGGTGCGCTCGACCTGCAAGGCGTGAAAGATCGTCGCCAGGCCCGTTCCAAGTACGGCGCCAAGCGTCCCAAGAAAGCCTGATTTCTCGCAACCGATGCGGCAGTGGCGATGCCCAAGCCGTCCACCACAGAGCAGCATCAGTTGTCATATTCATGTAGTTCAATATCCGGTGTCTTGCGCAAGCAGGGCGTCTGGTGCACTTGAAGCCAAGGCTGCAAGGTCTGTGCTTCAAGAGGTAAGTGGCAACCCGTGCCCCCAAAGGGGCCGATTATGGGTTGTCGAAGCTGTGGCCAATGGGCCGCGCAACTGAATCGACACACAGGAAATATCATGCCCCGTCGTCGCGAAGTCCCCAAACGTGAAATTCTGCCCGATCCCAAATACGGCAACGTTGAACTGGCCAAGTTCATGAACGTGATCATGCTGTCGGGCAAGAAAGCCGTGGCCGAACGCATCGTCTATGGTGCGCTCAGCCACATCGAAACCAAGAGCGGCAAAGAGCCGATCGAGGTATTCAGCGCAGCCATCAACAACGTCAAGCCCATGGTCGAAGTCAAGAGCCGTCGGGTTGGCGGTGCCAACTATCAGGTGCCCGTGGAGGTCCGTCCGGTACGGCGTCTGGCATTGGCGATGCGTTGGTTGCGCGAAGCCGCCAAGAAGCGCGGCGAAAAGTCGATGGATCTGCGTCTGGCCGGTGAGCTGTTGGATGCCGCCGAAGGGCGGGGTGCAGCCATCAAGAAGCGTGAAGACACGCACCGGATGGCCGAGGCCAACAAGGCCTTCAGCCATTTCCGCTGGTAATACTCGGCTAGTGTCGAAAATACCCTCCGCCCTCCTGGTGGAGGGGCAGGCGACGCCACCCTGAGTCGCAAGTTTCAAGGAACCGTTAATCATGGCCCGCAAAACCCCGATCGAGCGCTATCGCAACATTGGCATCTCTGCGCACATCGATGCAGGGAAAACCACCACGACCGAACGCATCCTGTTCTATACCGGCGTCACTCACAAGATCGGTGAAGTGCACGACGGCGCTGCCACCATGGACTGGATGGAGCAGGAGCAAGAGCGCGGCATTACCATCACTTCGGCTGCTACAACTGCGTTCTGGCGTG
>JAJUJN010000050.1 GCA_029265335.1 Alcaligenaceae bacterium | reverse complement strand
GGGCAGTAAAGCTAAACTGACTTTCAATTACCTCAATCTGGGCAAGATTCTTGTCTGGTGCGAATTTCTGGTTGTCCCCGTTTCCTCTGCGGGCTGGCCAGTCCCCGTCGTTTTCAACTCCGGAGGGTTTCATGAACGATCTTCAATTGCTCATCAACGATCAGGCTGTGGCCGCCGCTGAAGGAGCCACCTTTGAGCGACACAACCCCGTGACGGGTGAAGTGGCCACGCGTGCAGCGGCTGCCAGCGTGGCGGATGCCAACGCGGCCGTCGAGGCTGCCAAGGCGGCATTTCCCGAGTGGGCAGCCTTGGGGCCCAGTGAACGCCGAGCCCGCTTGCTCAAGGCGGCCGATCTACTCACCGAACGCAGCGATGAATTCGTCAAGGCGATGATCGAAGAAACCGGCGCTACCGCCGGCTGGGCACAATTCAACGTAGGTCTGGCCAGCAATATGCTGCGCGAGGCGGGTGCCCTCACCACCCAGATCACGGGCGACGTTCTGCCGTCCGACAAGCCCGGCATCACCGCGCTGGCGGTACGTCAGCCGGTCGGGGTGGTGGTAGGCATCGCGCCCTGGAATGCTCCCATCATTCTTGGGGTACGTGCCGTGGCCACGCCGTTGGCTTGCGGCAACACTGTGGTGCTGAAAGCATCCGAAATGTGCCCTAAAACCCATCACTTGATCGGCGACGTTCTGGCGCAGGCAGGCTTGGGTAAAGGGGTGATCAACGTGGTAACGAACGCGCCGCAGGATGCCGCTGAGGTGGTAGAAGCCCTGATCGCTCACAAAGCGGTGCGTCGCGTGAACTTCACCGGTTCCACTCGCGTGGGTCGCATCATTGCCGAAACCGCCGCGCGCAATCTCAAACCTGTGCTTCTCGAGCTGGGTGGCAAGGCGCCGCTGGTGCTGCTCGACGACGCCAACGTGGATCATGCCGTGAATGGCGCCATTTTTGGCACCTTCATGAACCAGGGCCAGATCTGCATGTCCACCGAGCGCATCGTGGTCGATAACAAGATTGCCGACGAATTCGTGGAAAAGTTTGCCGCACGCGCCAACGCGCTTGAAGTTGGCAACCCAGCCGAGGGCAAAGCTCCGCTGGGTGCGGTGGTAGATCGTTCCACAGTGGATCGTTGCATGGAACTCATCGACGACGCGGTGAAAAAGGGCGCCAAGCTGGTTGCTGGCGGCAAGGCCGAAGGTGTGCTCATGCAGGCCACCGTGGTCGATCAAGTCACTCCCGAAATGCGTATCTACCACGAGGAAACCTTTGGACCCATCGTTTGTGTGGTGCGGGCCTCAGGGGTTGACGAGCTGGTGCGTATCGCCAACGACACCGATTATGGCCTCACAGCATCGGTCTACGGTCACGATGTCACCCGCGCCCTGGCGGTAGCCAAGCGCATTGAATCAGGAATTTGCCACATCAATGGGCCTACCGTGCACGATGAAGCCCACATTCCCTTTGGGGGGGTGAAAGACAGCGGCTGGGGACGTTTCGGCGGGCCGGCCGGCATTGCCGAATTCACCGAACTGCGTCAAATCACCATCGAGCCGGGTGATCAGCCCTATCCGTTCTAACTTGATTCGTTCGACTGGTGGAGCAGGGGGCCTGAGCGCAAACGGGCCAAGGCCGAGGTAAAGCGACCACGCAAGCCGCCCACCCTGCTTATTCAGCTGCCGAAGTACTCAGAGCACCTGCCGTCCGGCAGGTGTTTCTGTTTCTGTGCGACCTTCAGGCACATCGAACGCCCACCTGAAGCGCTATCGGCTGAGCCGCGAAGGTACAAGCCTCTGCGCCTGATCAAACGTTGGCTCCGGTAAGCCGCGTGTGTTGTAAGCTCTCAATCCTTTTCAAGCTCCACAGCCTGCTTACCGTTATTGCGATTCCTTATGTTCCGACCTGCGATAAATATTGCCGAACTGCGCGCCCGCGCACGTCGGCGTTTGCCCCGTCTGGTTTTCGATTATCTCGACGGGGCCGCCGAAGATGAATTGACTCTGCACGACAACCGTGCCCAGTTCGCGGCCTGGCGATTTTGTCCCCGCATGTTGTGTGATGTGGCCGAGCGTACGCTGAGCACGCGCTGGTGGGATCGCCCCCTGGCCGCGCCCTTGGCCATTGCGCCAGTGGGTTTGGCAGGTGTGTTTTGGCCGCAGGCCGATGTGGCGGTAGCGCGCGCAGCGCGAGCGGCAGGCGTACCCTATATTTTGTCGACGGCTTCAAACAGCAGCATCGAAACGATTGCGCGTGAGGCGGGGGGCGACCTCTGGTTCCAGTTGTACGTCATCAATCGCAGTATTGCCGATGGGCTGGTGGAGCGCGCCGAGCGAGCGGGCTATCGCACCCTCGTGCTCACGGTCGACGTCGCTCTGGGCGGCAAGCGTGAACGAGATCTGGTGAACGGCTTCACCCAACCATTCAAACTCACGCCGCGCGTTCTTGCCGACATGATCCGTCGTCCGCACTGGCTGAGTCAGAACTGGCGAGGTGCCCCGCCATTAGCCAACCTCGTGACCATCGAGGCCCCAGATGCGGAATCCCAGGCGGCTCTGGTGGCTCGTCGCATGGATGCCAGCTACGACTGGTCGGCTTTGCAACGCTTGCGTGATATGTGGCCGCATCGCCTCGTTGTGAAAGGTCTGTTGCATCCCGACGACGTTCATCAGGCTTTTTCTTTGGGTGTGGATGGTGTGGTGCTGTCGAATCATGGTGGTCGACAACTTGATGGTGCGGTGAGCGCGCTCGAGGTGTTGCCCGAGATCTCACGTCTTCGTCCCGACAATCTGGTGTTGATCGACGGGGGTGTGCGGCGTGGCGCCGACATCCTCAAGGCTGTGGCACTGGGCGCTGATGGCGTGCTGGTGGGTCGGGCCGTGCAGTACGGCGTGGCGGCAGAGGGCGAAACTGGTGCGCGCCGCGCTCTGGATATTCTCACCGACGAGATGGACAGAAGCATGGCGCTCGCCGGAGTCGCGCACATCAGCCAGGCATCGCCCGAATTGATGCGTCGAGCCGCTCCCACCGCATCCTAGGGTTATTGCGGATAGGATTTGGCGTTGAGGCTAAAAAAACGTTATACTCGACGGGTTTGTCGCTAAGAGAATAAGCGGAAACCCAGCATATCTTTTACTCACCTTTACTCACTTCACAGGCGCGTATTTGCTCACGTATCACGTGTAAATGCGGTGTCTTGAGTGCGGAGCGCCTGGCCTGAGCCAGGTGTGATCATGGTACAGGTGCAACGATCGGCGAGGCAGATGTCCAGCGAGCAACACCCGGACGACGCTCACCTCGGAGCAACCCGTGCTGATGGTGGCGGTGAAGTGGGTAACCATACGGAAATCCTCAACGTCGAGCTGACTCCCGAGCAGTTAGCCTGGTTGAATCGCGGTGCCTTGCGCATATTGATTCGAGCGGCTTGGGTACAGGCAGTGATTCTGGTGGTGGTTTCTGTAGGTGCAGGATTGCTGGGCGGGCGTTACGCGGCATTGTCGGCCCTGATCGGGGCCGCGGCCGTCACAGTTCCCAGCCTGCTGTTCACATTGCGATTGGCAGTTTCATTGATGGGGTTCGGCAAGGCGGGCGCAGCGTCGTTTTTTCTTGGCGAATTCATCAAAATGGGCGCAACCTTGGCACTACTGGTACTGGGTGTGTGGCTCGCCGCCGAAGTTCTGGTGTGGCCGGCACTCATTGTGGGGCTGATCGTTTCGCTCAAGAGTCATTACTGGCTGTTGTTGTTCAACAATTCGTAAATCGCTGGGCATGTCAGACCTGACGGCGCGACATGCGGCAAATCGATAGGGTTTTCAGATGGCTAGTGCATCACCTAACGCATCCGAATACATCGTGCACCATATGGGGCACTTCAACAACCTGGGTGAACCCCAAGCCGATGTGGTGCATTTCGGGGTCATCAACTTCGATTCGCTGTTCTGGTCGATCCTCATGGGCGCCATCGTGTGCTACTTCCTGTGGCGCGCTGCCCGCAAGGCCACGGCTGGGGTGCCCACCCGCTTTCAGGCCGCCACCGAAATGCTGGTGGAGATGGTCGAGAACCAGGCCAAGGCCATCGTTCCCAACGAAACCACACGGCGTTTTGTTTCCCCGCTCGCGCTTACGGTGTTTTTGTGGGTGATTCTCATGAACGCCCTCGATCTCATTCCGGTCGACCTCGTGCCCAGTATCCTGCGCTGGACGGGGCTCGACGCCATTCTTCCCTACCATCGAATTCTGCCTACCGCCGACCTCAACGTGCCATTGGGCATGTCGCTCGGTGTGTTGCTGCTCATGATCTACTACGGCATCAAAATCAACACTCCGGTTGGTTTCGTCAAAGGTCTTTTCGCGGCTCCCTTCGAGGGCCGTGGTTTCGCCGCCGTGTTGCTGGCGCCGTTCAACCTGCTGCTCAACCTCATCGAGTACTTCGCCAAAACCGTCTCGCTGGGCATGCGGTTGTTCGGCAATATGTTTGCCGGCGAACTTATCTTCATGTTGATCGCTCTCATGGGTGCCTCGTGGGCTGGCTTCACGCTGTCCAGCGTGGCGTTCAGCGTGGGCCACATCATCGCCGGCACCATCTGGGCAATCTTCCACGTTCTGATCATCGTGCTACAGGCCTTCATCTTCATGATGTTGACACTCGTGTACGTTGGCCAGGCGCATGAAGGGCATTGATACCTGCCGGGCCGGGTATTGAATGTCAGCGGAAGCGGTGGGCAATTGGGCAGGCCGCATCCATGTTTCTGTTCTCTTTTAGTTTCCTGTATTTCCACACTTCCAAGGAGTAGTCATGACCAACGTCGCTTTCGTTGCTCTCGCTTGCGGTCTGATCGTCGGATTGGGTGCTTTCGGCGCCAGTATCGGTATTGCCCTCATGGGCGGTAAGTACATCGAAGCCTCGGCCCGTCAGCCCGAGCTCATGAACGCGCTGCAAACCAAGATGTTCCTGCTGGCTGGTCTGATCGACGCCGCCTTCCTGATCGGTGTGGGTATCGCCATGCTGTTCGCGTTCGCCAACCCCTTCGTTGGCTGACATCGCAGGCTTCGAGCCTGCATTCAACCAGGGTGTGGCGTCTCGCCATTGAGTCGCCGCTACTTCTGAAGCACCTCTTGCAATAGGGAAACGACCGTGAATCTGAACGCAACGATCTTCTTTCAGACGCTCGTGTTCTTCGTTCTCGCGTGGTTCACGATGAAATTCGTGTGGCCACCCCTGAACAGAGCCATCGAAGAGCGTCGTCAGAAAATCGCTGCTGGTCTGGCCGATGCCGAACGTGGCACGGCAGATCTGGCACAGGCGCAAGCTCGCATCAGTCTGCTCGAATCGTCGGCGAAGGCCGAGAATCAGGCTCGTCTGACTGAAGCCGAGAAGCAGGCCGCTGCCGTGATCGAACAGGCCCGCCGCGATGCCGAGGCGGAACGCGCCCGGATTCTGGCACAAGCCAAGCAGGAAGCCGAACAGGAAATGCAGCGCGCACGTGATTCACTGCGCGATTCGGTGGCCGACCTTGCGGTCAAGGGTGCCGAGCAGATCCTGAAACGCGAAGTCAACGCCCAGGCTCACGCCGACTTGCTCGGCGAGCTCAAGACCCAGCTCTGATCAGGATTTTCCAACATGGCTGAACTGTCCACCATCGCCCGGCCCTACGCCGAGGCCGCCTTTAGTGTGGCCAGCACTGATAGCGCGGCTCTGGCCACCTGGGTCGAACTCCTCCAGGAACTGGCCCAGATCGTCTCGCATCGCGAGGTCGAAGGCGTGCTGGTCGACCCGCACCTGCAAGCGCAGGATCGGGTCGAACTCGTGCAGGGCCTCCTGAAAACGACGCCGCCGCCCGCGGTGGTCAATTTCATCACGCTGCTGGCCGACAACGACCGGCTGTTGCTGCTGCCCGAGATTGCAAGGCAGTTCAGCCAGCTCAAGAATCGGCACGAGGGTAGCGCCGATGCCCTGATCGAAACAGCCTTTGAGCTCACCGATGCTCAGTTGGGCGAACTCGTGGCCGGGCTCGAAAAGAAATTCAACATCAAACTGAAGCCCGAGGTACGCGTTGTCCCCGATCTGATCGGCGGCGTGCGTGTCACCGTAGGCGACCAAGTGCTCGACACCTCCGTCCGTGCGCGTCTCGAACGCATGCGCGACTCGTTGGTGGCCAACTGACACAGCACCGGTAACCAGGATTCCAGGAGTCTATCCATGCAACTCAACCCGTCCGAGATCAGCGAACTGCTGAAAAGCCGCATCGAAGGCCTGGGCTCGTCGACCGACGTGCGCACCCAAGGCACTGTGGTGTCGGTCACCGACGGCATCACCCGCATTCACGGTTTGTCCGACGTGATGCAGGGCGAAATGCTCGAGTTCCCCAACAACACCTACGGTCTTGCGCTCAACCTCGAGCGTGATTCAGTGGGTGCGGTCATTCTCGGGGAATACACCCACATCTCCGAAGGCGACGTCGTCAAGACCACCGGCCGCATTCTCGAAGTGCCCGTGGGCCCCGAACTCAAAGGCCGTGTGGTCGATGCGTTGGGCACCCCCATCGACGGCAAAGGCCCGGTCAATGCCAGCGCCACCGACATCATCGAAAAAGTCGCGCCCGGCGTGATTGCTCGCCAGTCGGTCGATCAGCCCGTGCAAACCGGCCTGAAGGCCATCGACTCCATGGTGCCCATCGGCCGTGGCCAGCGCGAGCTGATCATTGGCGACCGCCAAACCGGTAAAACTGCGGTGGCGGTAGATACCATCATCAGCCAGAAGGGCAAGGGCATCACCTGCGTGTACGTGGCCATTGGTCAGAAGGCGTCCACGGTGAGCAACGTGGTGCGCAAACTCGAGGAGCACGGCGCCCTCGAGTACACCATCGTGGTGGCTGCCACGGCATCCGATTCGGCTGCCATGCAGTATCTGTCGGCGTATGCCGGCTGCACCATGGGCGAATACTTCCGCGACCGCGGCGAAGACGCCATCATCATCTACGACGACCTCACCAAGCAGGCCTGGGCCTATCGCCAGATCTCGCTGCTGCTGCGTCGTCCGCCTGGCCGCGAAGCCTATCCCGGCGACATTTTCTATCTGCACTCGCGCTTGCTCGAGCGGTCGGCACGAGTCAACGCCGATTACGTCGAGAAGTTCACCAATGGTGAAGTGAAAGGCAAAACGGGTTCGCTCACCGCACTGCCCATCATCGAAACTCAGGCGGGCGACGTTTCGGCGTTCGTTCCCACCAACGTGATTTCGATCACCGACGGTCAGATCTTCCTCGAGACCGACCTCTTCAACGCCGGCGTGCGGCCCGCCATCAACGCCGGTATTTCGGTATCGCGCGTGGGGGGCTCGGCACAGACCAAGATCATCAAGAAACTGGCTGGCGGGATTCGTACCGACTTGGCCCAGTATCGGGAACTGGCAGCGTTCGCGCAGTTTGCTTCCGACCTCGACGAGGCCACCCGGCGTCAGCTCGAGCGCGGTAAACGCGTGGTGGAACTGCTGAAGCAACCGCAATATCAGCCGGTGCAGGTTTGGGAACTTGCCGTGTCGCTCTACGCCGTGAACAACGGCTACATCGATGATGTCGATGTCGACGACGTGCTCTCGTTCGAGAAGAACTTGAAAGACTATCTCAAGTCGAAGTACGCCGAGTTGGTCGCCCGTCTTGAAGAGAAGCAAGAGCTCTCGAAAGAAGACGACGCCCTGCTCGCTGAAGCCATCACGGACTTCAAAAAGAACGGGTCTTACTGAGCAACCCTCCTGCCTGGCCTACGGGCCATGGCAGGACCAGGATAAAGAGCTATGGCCGGAATCAAGGAAATTCGCACCAAGATCAAGAGCGTGCAAAACACGAGCAAGATCACGAAGGCGATGGAGATGGTGGCAGCGTCCAAGATGCGCAAAGCGCAGGAACGCATGCGCACCGCCCGCCCCTACGCCGACAAGGTGCGCAATATTGCCGCTCACATGTCGCAGGCGAACCCCGAGTATGTTCACCCATACCTCGTGGCTCGCACCGACATCAAGGCTGCGGGCATCATTGTGGTAACCACCGACAAGGGCCTGTGCGGCGGTCTCAACACCAACATCCTGCGACTGGTGCTCAATCGCATCAAGGAGCTGGAAGCCGACAATGTCAAATTGCAGGCTACTGCAATCGGCAACAAGGGGTTGGGTTTTCTCGCGCGGCTTGGCGTGAACCTGGTCTCCCAGGAAGTTCAGCTTGGTGACACCCCTCATCTCGACCGCTTGATCGGCGCCATCAAAACGCAACTCGACGACTACGCCGAGGGCCGCATCGACGCTGTTTATCTGGCCTATAACCGCTTCATCAATACCATGCGGCAGGAGCCGGTGATCGAGCAGTTGTTGCCGCTCTCCACCGATCGTCTGGAGCAGTCCGAAGCCGAAAAGTCGAGCTACTCGTGGGATTACATCTACGAACCCGATGCCAAAACGGTGATCGACGAACTGTTGCTGCGTTACGTCGAAGCCCTGGTGTATCAGGCGGTGGCCGAGAACATGGCTTCCGAGCAGTCGGCGCGCATGGTGGCCATGAAGGCTGCCTCCGACAACGCTGCAAAAATCATCGACGAGCTCGAGCTGGTCTACAACAAGACCCGCCAGGCTGCCATCACCAAGGAAATCTCGGAAATCGTGGGTGGCGCCGCTGCCGTCTGATCGGCGGTGGTGGTCAACCCTCAGGAACTTGCCGGGTGCGACGCGCGACAACCGCTGGCGAAGCATCCCAACATTGAAGGAATCGACATGAGCAACGGAACTATCGTTCAGTGCATCGGCGCCGTGGTAGACATTCAGTTTCCGCGCGATCAGATGCCCAAGGTCTACGAGGCCCTCACCCTGGCCGACGAGAGCTCCTCGTATGCCGAAAAAGGTCTCACTTTCGAAGTGGAGCAACAGCTGGGCGACGGCGTGGTGCGCACCATTGCCATGGGCTCGTCCGACGGTCTGCGTCGCGGCATGGCAGTGAAAGCCACCGGCGCCCCGATTTCTGTTCCGGTAGGTCATGGCACGCTCGGCCGCATCATGGACGTGCTCGGCCGACCCATCGACGAAGTGGGCCCGATCGAGTCGGATGAGGTTCGCTCCATCCACCAGCTGCCGCCCGAATTCGATGAGTTATCGCCCTCGGTTGAGCTGCTCGAAACCGGCATCAAGGTGATCGACCTCATCTGCCCCTTTGCCAAGGGCGGCAAGGTGGGCCTGTTCGGTGGTGCCGGCGTGGGCAAAACCGTGAACATGCTCGAACTCATCAACAACATCGCCAAGCAGCACAGTGGTCTGTCGGTATTTGCCGGCGTGGGTGAGCGTACTCGCGAAGGTAACGACTTCTACCACGAGATGGCCGAGGCCGGCGTGATCCAAATGGACAATCTGCCGGAGTCGAAAGTCGCCATGGTGTTCGGTCAGATGAACGAACCCCCCGGCAACCGTCTGCGTGTAGCGCTCACCGGCCTCACCATGGCCGAGAAGTTCCGCGACGAAGGGCGTGACATTCTCTTCTTCGTCGACAACATTTATCGCTACACGCTGGCCGGTACCGAGGTTTCCGCACTGCTGGGCCGCATGCCATCGGCTGTGGGTTATCAGCCCACGCTGGCCGAAGAAATGGGCCGCCTGCAGGAGCGCATTACCTCCACCAAGTCGGGGTCCATCACCTCGATTCAGGCTGTGTACGTGCCCGCCGACGACCTGACCGACCCGTCGCCCGCCACCACCTTCCTTCACCTGGATTCAACCGTGGTGCTGTCGCGTGATATCGCGTCGCTGGGTATTTACCCGGCTGTCGACCCGCTCGACTCCACCTCGCGTCAGCTCGACCCGCAGGTGGTGGGTGAAGAGCACTACGCCGTGGCACGTGGCGTGCAGCAAACCCTGCAGCGCTACAAGGAATTGCGCGACAT
>JAJUJN010000128.1 GCA_029265335.1 Alcaligenaceae bacterium | reverse complement strand
GGTCATGAAGGTGTGGCCATCGGGCTCAGCCTGCAGCACGTGGTTGACCCCTACCAGCGTGTTGCCGCCCGGTCGATTTTCGACCACCACCGGCACACCGAAACGGTCGGTCAAGCGTTCCGCGACCAGTCGAGATAAGGTATCCGTGCCGCCACCCGGCGAGAAAGGCACCACAATGGTCATGGCACGGGTGGGAAACTCCGCCCACGCGGGCGCCGACAATCCACTGGCCAACGCCAAGCCGGCCGCCATGGCCATATTTCTCATCAACTTCGTCATCAGTTCTGTCTCCATGGGAATTGGACAACGATGTAGGCGGGCATGTCTGCCCATTTGGCCGCCCCGCGAAACCCGCATGGCTGCCGGTGATCACCGCCACGGCAAGCGCCGGACTTGCTACGATGCGTCTTGTTCTGGCGAGCGCAGCTAGCGCTCGTGTTTCTCTAGGAGTTGGTCATCGTGAGCCAAGTGTATATCGTTCCATCCGAAATCATGTTCCGGCATTGCGACCCGGCGGGCATCGTGTTCTACCCGCGATACGTCGAGATGCTCAACGACACGATCGAACACTGGTTCAAGCACTATTTGAATGTCGACTTCAACGCTCTGCATCTCGAGCGCAAGCTTGGCATACCGGTGGTCAGTCTCAATGTGGAGTTCAAGTCTCCCGGTATGCTGGGCGAAGCCATCACCAAAGAACTTTCGGTAGAAAAGCTTGGCCGTTCGTCGGTCAGCCTGAAGATCGCACTGAAAGATGCCGAGCCCCCCAAAACACCCAAACTGGAGGCCCGAATGACTATCGTCTTCATGAACCTCGACACCCAAGAATCCACCGAGATTCCTGCCGATATCCGGGAGCGAATCCAAACCATGCTGCCAGCCTGAAGGAGAAGCCAGCTCATGGGAGCCCTCAAAGATCGTTTGCGCCACGACCTCAACCAAGGCGCCATCTACGACGCCGACCGACGCTACTTGATGATGCGCCCCGATGTCCTGATGGGCTTCTTGCATCGCGTGCCTGAAGATCACCGCAATACCCTGCTGCAGGCCATGGCCGACAGCGTGGCCGAAAATGGCGGCCGCTCGGCGCAAGTCTATTTCGAGAGTCTTGATGGCAACGCTGCCGCCTTCCTTCAAACCATGGTCAGCTCGTCGGCCGACCTCGGTTGGGGCTCCTGGCAGTTTCATGCCGACGCCGAGCTGCAAGTAGCGGTGAATCCGGAGCACTTGCAGCAAGGGTTCTGGCTCAAGGTAGAGCACAGCCCTTTTGCGCATGGCCACGGCCCCAGCGAAGTTCCGGTTTGCGCACCCATCCAGGGCATGTTGCGGGCAGTGGGCAGGCTCCTGGTGGATGAGGGCGCCACCGTGACCGAAACCCAGTGTGCCGCCCAAGGGCACGACCATTGCACGTTCCACCTGGCGCCGGGCGCAGCGCTCGATCCGTGAGCACCACCGGCACCCCAAAGCGCAATATGTCGCATCGCGAGCGCATCTATCGGGAAATCCGCGAACGGATCCAGCGCGGTGAGATCGGCCTGGACGATCGGCTGGTGGATCACGATGTGGCCAAAGCTGCGGGCACCTCGCGCATGCCCGCGCGTGAAGCCTTGCTGCAACTGCGTCACGAAGGCTTGCTGCGCAGTACGGCGCGAGGCTTCATGTTGCGCCGGTTCCGCCGCAAAGAGCTTCACGACATCTTTGAAATGCGGGAGCTGATCGAGCCACCGGCAGCGGTGATGGCCAGCCGGAACGCCCAGCCGCAAGGCCTGGAAGCCATGCAAGCGGCGCTCAGCGCCACCGAAGAAGCGTGGCGCAACCACGACGTGGCCGCCTTCGTGCGTCACAATGCAAGTTTTCGTATGGCTTGGGTAGATATGGTGCCCAACCAGGTATTGGCCAGCACCATCGCTCGGTTCATCGACCATGTGCAGATCATCCGCCTGGCCACCATGGCAGATCCAGCCACTCGCACCCTCATCATTAATGGCATGACCGAGGTGAACAAAGCGTTTCGCCAGCACGACGAGGCCGCTTTGCACGCCTGCATGCTGCGCCAGGTGAGGGCCGCGGCCGAATCCTACGACCAGCTCTACCGTGCTGGCCGGCTGCCCCCGGCAGCCCTGCCCTTGCCCGAACCCGGCAACAAAGACATTCCTTCGGCGGCGGCGGATCGTTGAGCGGCCAGAGGCCGGCGTTCAGGGCAGCAGTTGCACCATGGGCAGCGGCGCATCCACATTCAGCAGATCCACTCGCTTGCGCTGCAAACGCCAGCTATCGTTCTGGCGCAACCACGTTTGACGGGCCACGGCGCCCAGTACCACCTGACGATCTCCCTGCGTTTCGAGATACACATAGCGCACCTCGATTTCGGCGCTGCCTTCGGCTTCGTTCAGCGCCAGCACCTCGGGCTGCTGCAGCACGTGCAAACAACGCACGCGCGGTTGCAGGGAATGCGCCCGCGGATCGTTGAGTCGCTCGATGCGCACGTCGAGCAGCAGCCGATCTTCGTAGATCAGGGCCGGCTGACGCAGGGGGTCGGTATCGGCAGGATCGGCGGGCACCCAATAATGGGCATCGGCAGTGAGTTGGTCACGCCATTCGTCGAAGCGACCTTCGTCGAGCAAGCGTGCTTCGCGGTACACCGCGGCGATCAATTCCTCTTTGAGATTGGTGGTGGTGCTCATGCTTTTTCTCCTGCCGGCGCCATCCCTTGCGCCCAGGCGCGATACTGATTGCGCATCATGATCTCGTCATTGCCGTCTTCGATTTCGTGCGGCAACTCGGGGTCAGCGTCGCCGCTCAAGCCGCGATGCAGGCTGATCCAATCGTTGCCTTGCGTGTGCAAGCCTTCCTGGGCACTTTCGAACAGGCGCAAGTCGTCGTGGGCCACTACCGAGAGGGGCGAAAACACCAAACGTGAGTAGTTCACCGCCTGCTTGCGCAGGATGTCCGGAGCGCCCACTGGCGCCAGCGCCCAGGCTTCGAGCACCATGCGATCGACGGCCACGGGGCGCAGCACGCGCACCACGCTTGGATTGGCCTTGATAGCCATGCTGGGATAGAGAATCGTATTTTGCGGCGAGAAAGAAAGCACCTCGCGGGCGCGCGCCTCGCCATGCGCGGCGATCAACATGTCTTCATAGCCTTCGATGGCGGCGTAGCCCGAATGGATGCTGAAATGCGTGCCATGGATGCTGTGGCCGTTGGCCAACAGCTTGGCCCCCATCTTGGTATAGAAGGTGTAGCCGGCGCCGAACGGCAGCAGCTGCTCCATCGCCAATTCTTTTTCCGCGCCTTCCGCCATGCGGCCCGCCACTACCTTGGCCGAGTTGGCCGCCGATTCGTGGGCCGAAATCGGGTGAACGCTGTCGTTGACGTTCTCGAGATACATCTTCCAGTTGCAGCGAATCTCGCTGCGCAGCGGCCGACCGGTGAGTTCGAGCCGTCCTTCGGGTGAACGATCGGCCACCAGATCGAGAATGGCCAATACTTCGCCGAAGTAGGTTTCGAAGTCGTCGCCTTCGGGCGACAGACGGGCAAATACCAGGCCGCGATACTCACGCACCGCGCCAGGCTGCGCCAGGCCCTGACCTGCAGGGCTCTCCCACACGCCGCTGCCTTCGTAATCGTTCTTGAGCGGCAAAGACAGCAGACTGCCATCGAGGCGGTAGTTCCAGGCATGATACGGGCATCGAATCAGCTTACCCACATTGCCCTGAGTATCGAGCACAACCTCGGCGCCTTTGTGGGCACAGCGATTCATGAAAACCGCCACCTTGCCATCGGTCTGCCGCATCATGAATACCGACTGGCCGGCCAATGTGGTGCGCCAGTAGTCTCCGGGATTGGGCACAATATCGGCAGGGCCAACAAACAGCCAACTGCGCGACCACAGGCGCTCCATTTCGAGGTCGAAGATTTCGGGGTTGATATAAGCATCGCGGTGAATCCGACCGGGCTGCACCAGGCCGGCCAGACGCGCGGGATCATTGCGATATGACACATTCATGAGGGTGACTCTGAAGCAAGGGTGCTGTCGGCCGCTTGATTTGCAACCTGCCGGGGCACGACTGACGAGCAAGATGAGTTTTCGGCAAGAGACCGAAAGACAGATAGAAGGGCCGGTAGCCAGGCCTGCCGGCACCGAACCGCGCTCGGTCTTGGCAGCGGGCCCCTGGAGCCGTGTGGCTCCGGTAGGGCACGCACGCAAGACCGATGCGAAGAACGGCTTGATTACTTCACTTTGATCTCGGGATTCTTGAGAATCTCGGTGAAGCTGGCCACGTCGTTGTCGACGCGCTCTTGCATTTCTTCGGGCGTGCTGGCCTGAATCACCATACCCAATTTGGCGAATTGCTCGATGACATCATCTTGCACCATCGCTTTGCGAATATCGGCGCTCAGTTCGTCGACAACCTCTTTGGGTGTGCCACCCGGAGCCGCCGCGGCAAAGAACAGGTCGAAGTCGATCCCTTCAACCCCTCCTTCGGCGAACGTGGGCGCGTCGGGTTGGAAGTCGCTGCGCTCGCTGCCGGCTGACGCCAGCACGCGCAAGCGGCCGTCTTGCAGGTAGGCATTGGAACCGATCAGCACATCGAACATGTAGTCGATGCGGCCGGTGGCAAGGTCGATCAGTGCGGGCCCCGCACCCTTGTAGGGTACGTGTTCACCGTCGATATCGGCCTGCACCTTGAGCACTTCGCCGGCCAGATGGGTTTCGGTTCCCACACCCGGTGAGCCGAAATCCATGGGTTCGGTTTTGGCGCGCTCCAGGAAGTCTTCAAGCGTCTGGTCGGGGCTATCGCCAGGCACGATCAGAAAGACCGGTGCCGTGGCCACGATCGAAACGGGCTCCAGGTCTTCATCGGGGTTGTAGCTGAGATCGTCGTACACAAAACGATTGAGCGTGTAGGTGGCGCCATGCCCCAAATAAAAAGCAGTGCCGTCTTTGGGCGCATTTTTAAGCGCGTTGACGGCGATTTGCCCACCGGCTCCGGGGCGGTTATCTACGATTACCGCACGGTATTTATCTTGCTCGGCAAGCTTTTCTGCCAAGACCCGGGCCAGGCCATCTACCGCGCCGCCCGGCGGAAAGGGAATGATGAGATTCAGAGTTTTGGCTTCTTGCGCCTGAGCCATCGGCAAGCCGAAAGCCAGGCTGGCGCACAACACACTGCCCACAAGGGCTGACACTTTTTTCATGGTCTCCTCCAGAGATAGGACCTACCGGTGTACCGACCACCGGCCAACCGGCCGGCATTCGGTTGAACAATATACTGTTTGCTGAATTAAAACAATATACTGTTTACCCTGAAGCCCTCCGCACCGGGCGCGCAGGCGCGTTGCCCTCGGTGTGCAAGGCCCCAGAATCGTTGGCCAACAAGGCCTTCTGTTCCACATAGTAGGCGGTGCCGCTGGCCCTGAGGTTTTCTTCTATGCGTTTTTCAACCTCTGCGAGGTTGCGCTCGAGAAACGCCTCAAAGATCTGCTGCATGCGGGCGAGACTGCGCGCACGGTATTCCGGCTGACGCAAGGCCGCGAGCCGAGCCAGATCGGCGAAATCGCGCAGACGGCCGATGGTTTCGGCCAGCTGTTGGTTGGGTGTCATCTGCATCCAGGCCTGGCGAAAACGCCAACCCACGTGCACGAAGTCCACCGCTGCCGACTCCGCGTGGGCGATCGTTGCAGCCTCCAGGGCGTGCCGCATGTCGCCCAGCCCCTGGATCGACACATTGCGACAGGCCTCGATCGCCGCGTGCGGCTCCAGCAATAATCGAATCTCGAAGATATTCGCAATTTCGGTAGGGGTGAACTGCCGCAGCCGAAAGCCGCGCGCCGTGCCTTCGAGATAGCCTTCGTTCTTGAGTTGCAGCAGGGCTTCGCGCACCGGCATGCGCGACATCCCTAGCTGCTCGGCGATTTCGTGATCTACCAAGCGATCCTGGTAGCTGATATCACCATCTTGCATGCGCTTGCGCACCGCGGCGTAAGCGCGTTCGCGCATGTTCAGCTTGCGTGTCATGCGCCTTCTGGCGTCACGGTGTGCGCCCAGACGGCGCCACCTTGATGATGAGCGAGCACAACCCGCTCACCAGGCTCGAGAGCAGATTCGCTGCGGGCCAGCACTGTGGGCCCGAGCTCCAGCCGCACGCTGGCGAGATGGCGAACCGCCCCCGGCGCCACGCCCGCCGCCTTGCGCACCACCGTGGCTTCGGCCACCACGCCTTCGGCAGCCACGGTTTCGCACTGCAGCGCATCTGCACCGCAT
>JAJUJN010000290.1 GCA_029265335.1 Alcaligenaceae bacterium | reverse complement strand
CGTAGGAAGCGCGACGCTGGCTGGGGGTCTGACTGCTCGGGGCCGTGCGGCTGCGATTGGCAGCTCGCGGCGCGGTCATAGGGTGTCTCCCTGTCGTTTTTTGAGCCCCCGGGTATCTACGTACTGGCCCTCTTCGAAGAGTTTGCTGGCCAGAGTTTTGAGCTCGCCGCGCTGAACCTTGTTGGTGGTGGTGAGTGGCACTTCATTCACGTAAGCCACGTAGCCCGGCACTTTGTAGTAGGCCAGCTCCCCCAGCGCCCATTGCACCAGGTCTTCGGCGGCTTCGTTGCGCGCCGCGTCGGTAACCGGCATGGCCACCGGCACCACACAGGCGAAGACTTCATCGCCGCGCACCGGGTCGGGCACCGCAGCCACGGCAATCGACTTGACCTGAGGATGGTGCTGCAGCACGCTTTCTACCTCGACCGCAGCGATGTTCTCGCCGCTGCGCCGGATCACGTTCTTTTTGCGGTCGACAAAACTCAGGGCGCCGTCGGGATCGCGCCGCACGATGTCGCCCGTGTGGAACCAGCCGCCTGCCCAGGCTTCACGCGTGGCGGCTTCGTCCTTGAGATAACCGGCGAAAAAACCATAGCGTGGGTTGTCTCCAGCATGGCGCACGAGCAACTCGCCAGGTTCGCCCACGGGGGCTTCGCTGCCATCGTCGAGCACGATGCGCACTTCGACCTCGGGTTCTTCGATACCAAAGCAGTGGCTGCCCACGTGCCGTGGCTCTTCGTTGGCGATCACCACCGCACCCGAACCGGTCTCGGTCATGGCCCAGGCCTCGAGCAGGGGAAATCCGAAGCGCTCTTCAAAAGGTGCGTGCAGCGTGCGGTCTACCCCGGCGCCAAAGCCAAAGCGCACCTGGTGGTTGCGGTCGTCGGCGCTGGCCGGAGCCTGCATGAGAATGGCCGGCATCACCCCCAGGTAGTGCACCACGGTGGCGCGCGACTCGCGCACACTCTGCCACCAGCTGCGCGGATGGAAGCGATCGAGCACGATCAGGCAGCCGCCGGTGGTGACCATGGCCATGGTCGACACAGCCTTCGCGTTCATATGAACCAGCGGCAAAGGGGTAAGCATGCGCTCTTCGCCCGGGCGCAAGGTGACCAGTCCGCCTAGGCCGGCATACCAACGACCGCAATGCAGGTAGTACTGGTTGGGCAGTATGCAGCCCTTGGGTCGGCCGGTAGTGCCCGAGGTGTAGAGCAAGCCGCATTCGGTGAGCTCGCCCGGCTCGCTGTCTGCCGCCGGCGCCGGCACAGTGAGCGCCACCGGCGGATCGTCGGGCCCCGCCATGCTCACCGTGCGGCCTGCGCGTTCTGCCGCCTCGAGGAGGTCGGCGTGCCGCCGGGGCAGCGCCACGATCGCCACCACCTCGGAATGTCCCAAGAGGTATTCAAGTTCGGCGGCGCGCAGATCCGCATTGATGGGCACCACCGACACACCCAAGGCGTTGAGGGCGAACCAATGAATGAAGAAGGAGGGTCGGTTCTCGAGCAACAAACCTACCCGATGGCCATGACCGTAACCCGCCTGCTGATACGAATCGCGCAAAGCATCGATCTGCGCGAGGGCATCGCCGTAGCTCAGCTCGCCGGGTTCAATGCCATAGATGTCGGCCGTTTCGGGCAGAGTGCAAAGAAAAGGCTTTTGCGGCCAACGCTGCGCGGTCTGGCGAAAAGCTTGATAGACAGTGGCAACCAAGCGAACTCCTCGATATAAACGCCGGCGCCCGCCGAGCGCATGACACGCTCCGACGGGCGAACCGGCCAAAAATAAATTACATGAATAACTGGATATTGCCGAAGGCGGCGTCGCAGTTCACCAAGTCGACGCGCTTGAGGCGAATTTTCAGTTGATTATCGCTCCACTGAAGATGGTGGGTGAACCAACCCGCGTAGAGCTCCTGGGTGTCGACACGCGTTTCTACATAATGAAACGAGGTGCGAACCACAAAGCGCCCCGCAGAGGGATCGGCGTCGGGGTGGTCGTGTTCTACGGTGGGCCGTTGCAATAAGCGATGGCCGCGGCTTTGAGGTTGTTGCGAATAGGTACGCTCGCCCAACATGCGCTCCACGCGCACGCGCAGCAGAAGTTTGTCTTCGTACAGCAAAGAGGCATGCAACACGGGGTCGGTTTGGCCCGGCACCAATGGCATCCAGTAATAGGCGTCGTCGGTGTAGAGATCGAGCCACTCTTCGAAGCGTGCTTCGTCGAGCAGGCGGGCCTCGTGATATACGAAATCGATCAGATCGTTGTCGGTAGGCGCGCTCATTCCTGGCCCTCCTCTTGCGTCATGTAACGAGCCCAGGCGCGATACTGATTGCGCATGAGACCTTCGCTGGTGCCGTTGGTGATGTAGTTGCGTTTGTCTTCTTCGCCCTCCTCATACAGCCTGGCGTAGTTCACCCACTCGCGTCCGCGCGCCTGCAGACCCTCCTGCGCGCGCGAGTACATTTCGAGGTCGTCGTGGCCCACCACCGATGTGGGCGCGTTGATGAGCCGGTTGTACATGATGGTGCGCTCGAGCAGCAGATCGGGCGCGCCCACCAGCCGGAAGGTATAGGATTCCACCAGAGTGCGATCAGCCGCCAATGGCTTGAACACGCGCAGGGTCTGGATGGGGCCCTTCACCAGAATATTGGGGAAATAACAGGTGTTGTGGCGCACATCGCCCAGAATCGCCTTGGCCCGCTCTTCGCCATAGGCCTCGATCATCTGATCCATATAGCCCGGCACATCGGAGTAGGCGGCGTGAATGGAGTCGGACACCCCGGTATGCCCGTGACCGTTCTCCCACACGCGAATCCCCATGTTCTCGTAGAAGTCGTAGGGGTTGATGAAGGGCGCAAAGAGCTCCACGGCCATGGGCTTGGGCGTGCCCTCAGGGGCTTCTTTCCATACCTTCACCGCAGTGCCCGCCGACGATTCATGCGCCACCATGGGGTGACAGGTGTCGGACTGGTTGTCGACCAGCATCTTCCAGTTGCAGTTATGCATGTAGCGGTATACGCCACCAGCAATTTCCACGCGACCTTCGGGTGAGCGATCGCACATGTTGTCGATGGTAGACAGCGATTCGCCAAAGAAGTCTTCGAAGCTCTCGCCTTCGTCGCTCAGGCGACAGAAAATAAAGCCCCGATAGTTGTGCACAGCCTTGACTGCCTTGAGGCCCATGGCGCCTTCGGTTTGGTCGAAGCCGGTATTTTCGTAGCCCTTGCGCAAGGGCACGCCCAATAGGGCGCCATCGGTTTTGAAGGTCCACGCGTGATAGGGGCAACGGAAGAACCGCCCCGCGTTGCCCGAGGTTTCGGTAACCAGCTGCACCCCTTTGTGGGCGCAACGGTTGATGAGCACTCTGACGGTGTCGTCGGTGTGACGCACCATGATCACGGACTGATCACCCACCGTGGTCGTGAAGAAATCGCCTTTGTTGGGCACCTGACTGTCGTGGCCCACATACACCCAGGTGCGCGTGTAGAGGCGTTCCATTTCGAGCTCAAATAGCTCAGGGTCAAT
>JAJUJN010000059.1 GCA_029265335.1 Alcaligenaceae bacterium | reverse complement strand
TGGAGCCGTTTGTTGGGCTTTCTCTACCAGCTCTGGAGGTGCGGTGTTGCCTATCTGTAAGGTGCTACCGCTTTCTGCCGCAGCGGTAGTGATGGTTGCGGCAAGGCCAGCGGCAAGCAAAGTACGCAAAACAAGCTTTTTGGGCATGGTGTGGCTTCCTTAGTGGCCAAGAACGCGAATGCGCCAGTTCTGCAGGGTGGCTTGGCTGGTGATGGCCTGGCGGGTGTTGATGTCTACCACGCGCAAGGTCCACACGCCGGCCGAAGGTTCATCGTAGAAGGCGTTTGAGCTCAGCAAAAGACCATTTTCAGCCCCTTGGGCTGGCGTGTCGCCGAAGGCGGAGTGGGGGTTGAGCAGCACGCTGCGGGTACCCGAGGGTGAGATGAGCTCCAGGCCCAGATCGAAGAAGGGGGCGTCACCCTCGAGAAAGCTCTCGGTGACTACCGATTCTATGGTGAGGTCGTTGGGCACGTGGATACTGATGACCCCACCGGCCAGGCTGGAAGGCGGCACGGCTATGCCGGGCGCGTCTGCGGCAGGGGTGATCCAGTGCGTGTCGATGAAGGGCGGCGGCGGTGTGCTGCGCTCTTGGGCGGCTTTTACCGCGGCGGCGGCGTCGATCAGCCCAAAGCCATACCAGGTGCTGAAGAGTTTACCTGCAGCATTCCGTTGCCAGCCGGGGTCGGCGATGTATTCGCCATCGGCCATGGGCAGGCTGATGATCGGCGGTGCTTCAAGAACATCGGTGCGCGCCGTGCGCACAAGAATATCCCGCACGTCGCGCCAGTCGAGCTCGGGGTTGGCCGCAAGCATCAGCGCCACCACGCCCGCCACCGAGGGAGTGGCAGAGGAGGTGCCGTTCATGGTGGCAAAGTAGTTGCATTGGGGGTTGTACCTCCGCCCGATGTCGGAGTCGGGGTTGTTGAAGTCGTTCTCGTACTCGTACTTATCGCGACGCGCAATGCCTGTTTGGCAGCCCATGAAGTCGGGCGCAATGAGTGCCGGCCCCATGAAATGCAGATCTCCCAGGTCTGGGTCGCTCAGGCCGTACTCTCCCGAGAAACCCGAGATGAGCATGTTGGCTCCCGCACTGGAATAGCTGGCTTTGCGACCCTCGGCATTGACGCCGGCCACGACGAAGACTGTTGGAGGGGTGGCGTCGGGCTCGGTGCCAGAGTTGTGACAGGTTAACTGCAGTTGCCGAGCCATCACGCAACGCGCAAAATCGCGCGGGTCGTCGACCCAGCCCACCGCTCTGAAGCTGTTGCCGGCAGCTTTGAGAAAGATGGCGCCCTTGCCATCGCGCAGGCGTGTGAGCCCGTGCATAGCCACTAACTCGGCATCGTCGTCGTAATCCGCCGGTATGGGGCCATAAGGGTCGTAACCATATGAGCCGTTGAAAACCCAGGTGTTTTCGCTGAACGGCGCATTGCCAAAGGTGGCCAGGTTGTTCTCGACGCTGTAGCACCCGTCGCAAAGCAGGCGAATGCCGCCCAGGGTAGCTTCGGGAGCCACGCCAACCACGCCTTGTCGGTTGTTGTGCACTGCGCCGATGATGCCGGCCACTGCGGTGCCATGATTGTCGTATTCGTCGGGGTCGCCTGGCGGCATGGCATCGTTTGGGTCAGGCGAGGCGGGATCGAAGCTGTACAGCATGGAGAGGTCAACGTTGGCGGCCAGATCTTCGTGAGTGCTTTGAATGCCTGAATCCACCACCATCACCGGAACTCCCTGGCCCAAAATTCCAGCTGCGTGTAGTGACGTTACGTTGAGGTCTACGCCTGGCACGCCCCGATGCGAAGAAAAGGCTCTCTGCCCAAAGTTGTGCAAATGCCATTGCTGAGAATAAAGCGGATCGTTGTGCGTGGCTGGTGGGTGAGAATCGGCGCCGTCGCCGCCGCAAGCCACCAGGGCCAGGGTGAGGGAAATGGCCGCCGCGCCCCTGGCACGCTGGTACCAGGGCAGCGGGGCCGACTGAGCTCGCATCAGTTTGTCTCCTGACTGTTCTTATGAACTTCGAGCTAGGGTAGGTCAGACCCACAGAAGTGTCCAGGCGTGTCAGGTCGTGAAAAAAAGCATCAGGTCGATTCCATACGTCTTTCGTATGGCTCAATACGGCTCCGCCATTACCGGAAAAGAAGCGGTCTCCTTATCGTGTCGTGAAGATCACGTGCAGCACGATAAGGAGACACTCGATGAAGCCAAACGCCCTCAAAGTCGATCCCGACGACAACGTCGCAACGGTGTTCATTGAGCTCCAAGCGGGCGATTACGCCATCTTGGAGAGCGATGAGCCAGGGGAGCAACCCCTGTCGATCGTGGCTCAAGAGCGGATTCCCTACGGCCATAAGATCGCTTTGCAACCCTTGCGGCGGGGCGACGCGGTAGTGAAGTACGGTGCGCCCATCGCTTCCGCGACGACAGATATCGAGCAGGGTATGCACATCCATTTACATAACGTTCGGAGCCGCCGCATGGGGGTCGAGTCATGAGCCAAGCACAGACTTTCTTTGGTTATCCACGCCCAGACGGCGGAGTGGGAATCCGTAACCACGTTGCTGTCATTGCCGCAATGGACAACGTCAATCCTGTCGTGCGACGTATCGCTGCAGGGCTGAAAGGTGTCGTACCTATTTGGGCCGCTTATGGGCGAGGCATGTTCGGTGAAGATGCTGAACAACATTTTCGGACGCTGGCAGGATACGGAACTCACCCCAATGTCGCGGCCACATTGATTATCAGCATGGAGCCCGAAAGCGCGAAAGCGCTAGCCAAGCGAGTGGCTGAGTCTGGACGGCCCACCGCATGGCTGGCAGTCCAGACGGTTGGAGGCACGATGAAAACCGTGGATGAAGGCCAGCGAATCGCTTTGCAAATGGTGGTAGATGCGGGAAAAATCGTGCGGCGGCCAACGGCCATCTCTGAGCTTGTGGTGGGTTTGGAGTGCGGAGCTTCTGACGCTACATCCGGGTTAACCGCGAATTCGGCAACGGGCGTGACAGCAGATTGGCTGGTTGACCAAAAGGGCACCGTGATTTTGTCGGAAACCGAAGAAATCATCGGTGCCGAAGACCTCTTGGCCGCTCGTGCCATCGATGAAAAGGTTGCGCAGCAATTGTTGCAGGCGGTACGCGGTCGTGAAGCCGAGGCAAACTTTGTGGGAGCAGCCTCGATGGGGTTCGGCCCTGATAACAGTGATGGAGGGTTATCCACCTTGGAGGAAAAGTCGCTTGGTGCCGTTCGAAAAGGTGGCACGACCCCTCTTGTGGAGGTGGTGTGCAACGCCCAAGCGCCGACAAAGCGTGGGTTGGTGTTCATGGATGCGCCTTCCCCAGGGACAGAGAACACAACGGCTTTGGCCGCCGCTGGCTGCCACTTGATTCTCTTCAATACAGGAGTCGGCAACCCTGTGGGCAATCCCATTTCACCTACGATAAAAATCACTGGAAACCCAAGAACGGCTGAGCATTTCGCTGACAACATCGACGTTGATGTCAGCGGTGTGCTCTCGGGAGCCTATGGACTGCCTGAGGCGTCAGTTCTCATTCGTGAGGCACTGGTTCAGGTTGCAAGCGGCATGATGACGCGTAGCGAGATTCTGGGTGATGAAGAGATTGCCATTAGCCGTATCGATCTCGGGTATCGACGCATGTTACAGAAAACAGCTGCGAATATCACCGAGAAGGTAACTGATACCCAATCGGCATTAGGGTCGTGAGCTCATTCATTCCTGTCTGGTGAGTGAGCTGTGGCATTAAGAAAAGTGCTCTTGTTGTTTAAAAACTGAAGCTGACCAATAAAATCGGAGACTTTGATGCAACCCAAACGTTACGTTCCAGCGTTTTTCGCTTCCGCGCTTATATTTACCATTGCTCCGGCTGGAGCCGACGTGGCCAACTATCCGGACCGGCCAGTGAATGTTGTGGTGCCGGTGTCGGCAGGCGGTGGGCTCGATGTCACCGCGCGACTCATTACCGAACGACTTTCCAAACAGCTTGGTCAGCCATTCGTTATCGATAACCGGCCTGGCGCCAGCAGCACGATTGGCACGGAACTGGTGGCTCGTGCCGAAGGAGACGGCTATACGCTCTTGTTCACCGGGCCAGTGCATACGATCAATCCCTATCTTTTTGATTTGCGCTTTGATGCTCGCAATGATTTTGTGCCGGTGTCCCACGTGGTGAGCACTTATCAATTGTTGATTGCGCACCCGTCAACGGGGTTCGAATCGGTTAGCGACCTTTTGAAAGCAGCAAAAGGCAAACCAGATCATTACACCTACGGTAGCGGAGGCTCTGCATCTCCGAGCCATATCGCAGGGGAGGTGTTTGCCAAGCAGGCAGGTGTTCAAATGCGTCATATTCCCTATAAGGGGTCGGGCCCAGCCATGAATGACCTCATGGGCGGTCAAATCGACGTGCTGTTCTCCAGCCTTCCATCGGCCATGGCTCAAATCAACAGCGGTCGCGTGGTCCCCTTAGGAGTGTCCTCGCCCAGTATGACCCCGCTTGCGCCAGAAATTCCGTCGATTGCCGACACAGTGCCTGGCTATACGCAAGAAACCTGGTTCGGTGTGGTAGCGCCGGCAGGAACGCCACCAGCGGTGCAAGAGAAACTTGCCGAAACCATTGCTGAGATCGTTCATTCAGCTGACATGCAGGAAGCGCTTACGAAGTTTGGCATGGTCCCGGTAGGGTCATCGCCGGAGGCGCTCGGCCAATTGCTCGAGACGGAGTTTCAATTCTGGGATGCGTTTTTGCAAGAAACCCCGATCCGGATTGAATGAGCGGAGCCATGACGATCAATTTTGCCTGGCGCGCCTTGAGCGAATGGTCGGACAACATCCTGCAGGTCATGGGCGTGCCAGAGGCGGCAGCTGCGACCACGGCACGTTTGCTGTTGAGAGCGGACGCACGTGGCGTGCCAAGTCATGGCATCAGCCGGCTGCCTTCGTATGTACAGAAACTTCGATCAGAAGAGGTAAACCCGAATCCAACGATTGAGGTATATGAGTCGGGACACGTTATCACCATCGATGCGGACGGCGCTCTTGGGCAAGTTGCGGGTTGCCTCGCCTTAGACCACGCGCTCAACGGGTTGGAACGTTCGCCTATGGTGATATGCCGATTGCAAGAGTGTGGTCATTTGGGAGCAATTGGGCTCTACGCACTTGCTGCGGCGGAGCAGGGTGCGGTGGCCTTGGTGGCGCAACGAACCTTGCCGCTTCTCTCGTTGCCGGGTCTGGCTGGACCAGTCATTGGCAACAACCCTCTTGCTTTTGCCGCCCCAATTGCTGGAGCCCCACCGATTGTGGTGGATATGGCGAGCAGTGTCGCCGCGCGGGGGCAAGTATTATTGAAGGCTCGTGCGGGCGAACCATTACCGCCTGATTGGGCGCTGGATCAAGACGGTAATGCCACGACAGATGCGGAAGCGGCACTAACCGGATCTTTGCTCCCCACCGGAGGTTACAAAGGCTTTGCCATGGCTCTGTTCGTTGAGTTACTGGCGGGTGGTTTGGTTGCATCCGACGAAACTGTGGTCAAAGCGCGAAATGAGACGCGGCCGGCTCGCGATGGTGCTGTGGGCAGACAGAGTGCATTCATGATGCTTATCGACCCCGTCAGGCTGGTGGAGTCCGATCCAAGATCCTCGCCACATGTGGTGTCACAGTATTTGGCTGCCTGGCAACACGCGTATCGCGAACGGGGAGGCCCTAATGCCCGGCTTCCTGGTGAACGCGGTGCCCGGCTAGAAAAAATGGCCAAGGAGCATGGCGTTTCAGTTTCCCAGGTGGTTGTCGATGAGCTGAGTGAACTCGGTCGGGAGCTGGGGGTGCCGTTTCCGCCGAAGTCTCCTGCAGGGCACCACCGACTCTTATCGTGAATATCTCCTGCTAATCAGGTAATCGCGCCCAATATTGGCTTGCCAGAAGCCGGTTCGAAAGCTCACGTAGTAGCCGCACTACTGCTCTGATATGAGGTTTTGCATCTGACCCCGTGGGGGTTACCACATGTCTTTGAATCAGAAGGCCTTCTACGGCACTACACACCAGTTTCCCGCTTTCTACCTCGTTCCGGATAGCAAGCCAGGGAGCAAAGGTCCATAGGTCTTGTTTTTCGAGCAGACGTTTGATGCTGGTGATCCCCTCCATTTCGAGCGCGGCGGTCAGCTTTTGGTCGTGCTCTAGGAATGCCTGCTCAATCGCTTGTCGGATCGTGTCGTCAGGGCGGCCCAGAACGAGGGGTAAGCGCGCGGCGTCTTCAATGGTTGTAGTGCGCGGAAGGGGAAAGGCAGCTCGACCGGCTATATACACTTGTTCGGTCCAGAGAATGTGCGACTGAAGTCCGGGAATCGGATCGGGTGCCGTCGCTATCGCAAGATCGAGTTTCCCTAAACGCACTCCATCCAGAAGGTTGGCGTTGAAACCTTCAGAAATGGATAAACGGAGGGGGTTGCCCGCGCGATGCAACCGGGCCATGAGCTCGTCCAGCAATAACTCCATCGCCACCGGTGTCATGCCCAGGCGCAAAGGCTGCCCCTGGGTAACACCCGCAACCTTGGCGGTCAGGGCGTCGTAGCTGCGTAGGGTCGATTCCACGCCACTTAATGCCACTTTCCCTTCAGTGGTGAGTACCACGCCATTCACACTTCGTTCAAGAAGCTGGACTCCCCATTCGGCTTCCAATCGTCGAATTTGCCGTGAAAGTGTGGGCTGGTTGATGTTCAGCGCCTTGGCTGCGGCCGTCACGCTACCGTAGCGCGTGACTTCCAGGAAGCAACGCAACAGCTCGATGTTCATAACGTGGCGCCCGCCTCGAAGGGAACAACTGGATATTGTGAGGGTTCTTCCATGGATTTGCTCGGCGACTCGCTGACCCTCATTCAGAAACTCCCGAACACTGTACCCAGCACAATGACGGTCGCGAGCGCGATCAGCGGAAAGCCCATGGTGACAGCGGCAATGTTGAGATACGACTGCCTATGGGTGAGTTTGCAGATGGCCAGGAGCGTGATGATGGCACCGCAGTACGGGAGGGTGTCGAACCCGCCGGCCGCCATCACGGCCACACGGTGCAGGAGGTCGGGGCTGATGCCGGCCACTTCGGCCATGCGCAGGTAGTCTTCACCCAAGGTCTGCAGGGCGATGCTGAGGCCGCCGGATGACGAGCCGGTGATGCCCGCCAGCACGTTCATGGCGATGGCTTCCGACACCAGGGGGTTGGCGGGGTACACATTGAGCACCGCGTCGCGAATGATGGCGAAGCCGGCCAGGCTGGCGATCACGGCGCCGTAGCCCACTTCGGAGGCGGTGTTGAAGAGCGGCAGCATGAAGCCGTAGATGCCGCGGTTGACGGTTTGGCGGAGTTGAGCCCAGTGCCCCAGGCGCGACACCACCAAGGTGGTGCAAGCCACAACGAGGGCGATGATGAGCGCCCACAAGCCGGTCACGCGTTCCGGCGCGAGATCGGTGAAGCGCTCGGTGATGGCCGTCATGTCGGCGCGCGGGAACACGAAATAAATGAAGAGCGCGTTCACGCCCACCACCAGAATCAAGGGGAGCAGTGCCAGGAACAGGGGCATTTCGCTCCGGGAACCGGGCATTTCTTCCGTGGCGATCGAGTCGTCATCGGTTTCGGCCGACACGCCGTAGCCCTCGCCAGCGGCGGCTGCCTTGCGAGCGCGGGACTGCAAATACCAGATGCCGCCAGCAAACATGATCAGGCCGCCAATGATACCCAGGCCGGGGGCGGCAAAGACGTTGGTGCCGTAGTAGGGAATGGGAATCGCGTTCTGAATGGCGGGCGTGCCAGGCAGGGCCGTCATCGTGAAGGTGAAGGAGCCCAGGGCAATGGTGGCGGGGATGAGTCGCTTGGGAATATCGGCGGCCTGAAATAGATCCCGCGCGATGGGATAAATGGCGAAGGCCACCACGAACAACGACACGCCACCGTAGGTGAGCAGGCCACAGGCCACCACTACGGTGAGAATGGCACGCTCATGACCCAGCTTCTCCATGATCCAGCGCGCCAGGGTGTTGGCAGCGCCGGACTCGGCCATGAGCTGACCGAAAAGCGCCCCCAAAAGAAAAATGGGCAGAAACTGAATGACGTAGCCGCCCAACGCGGTCATGAAGGTTTGGGTGTAGAGCGGCAGCAGGTGAACGAAGTCGCCGGAGAGTACAACGGCCAGTGCAGCCATCAGGGGCGCCAGCAGCAAAACGGTGATGCCGCGGTAGGCGAGGTACATCAACAAGACTAGGGAAATGACGATGGCTAGCGTACTGGTCATGCATTCTTCCTAAGTTCTTTGGGATTTAGAGGAGTTATCCCCACTTCATGTGAGCAAGGCAGGGGATATCTGTGGGGATAGGTGCGTAAGTACTTCATAAGTCAAGAAGTCTTGGGCGCGCCTGGCGAGTGTGCGCTACGCGGGCATTATGAGGGCTCAGGCGAGACTCACCACTAAACGGCCGGACACGGAGCCGGCGAGCAGCTCGTGTGCGGTGTCGATGACCCGGTCGAGCGGAATGCTCTGGGCAGCCACGAGCGAAAGGGTGCTTGGATCGATCAAGTCGACCATCCGCTGCCAGATCGCTGGTCGCTTGGTGATAGGAAAGTGGACACTCTCTATACCAGCCAAGGTGACGCCGCGCAGGATGAAGGGCGCCACGCTGGTGGGCAGGTCCAGCCCCTGCGCGAGGCCGCAGGCGGCCACCAGGCCCCCGTACCGTGTGGAAGCGAGCACGTTGCTGAGGGTATGGCTGCCTACCGTATCAATCGCGGCTGCCCACTCTTCTTTGGCCAAGGGCTTGCCAGGCACGGAGAAGTCGTTACGCGGCAGAATTTGCTGGGCGCCGAGCTGACGCAGGCGTTCACCCTCGCTCGGCCGGCCGGTCACCGCGCTTACCGAATAGCCCAGGTTGGCGAGTAGCGCCACGGCGACGCTGCCAACGCCACCCGCGGCGCCGGTCACCAGCACTGGGCCGTGCGCAGGCTGAATTCCGGCTTCTTCGATCCGTTTGAGCGAGACCATGGCGGTAAAGCCAGCCGTGCCCAGGGCCATCACCTGCTGTGTGGTGACGTTTGCGGGCAGTGGCACCAGGTCATTGCTGGATACCCGCGCCTTCTGGCTATAGCCACCGGACCGCGCTTCGCCATAACCGAGACCGGTAATCAACACGCGATCGCCCGGCTGCCATTCCGAAGATGCCGACGACTCCACCGTTCCGGCCAGGTCGATGCCCGGGACCACAGGAAACTTGCGAATCACGGCGCCGCGATCGGTGAGCGCCAGCGCATCTTTGTAATTCAGGCTCGACCATTCCACGTTTACCACGGTGTCGCCGTCGCCCAGCTCCTCCACACTTTCGAACTCGCGTAATGAGGCTTGGAATTCGTCGTTGTGCTTCTCGAGCCAGATACCGTGGAACATACCGATCTCCGTGGAGGTGGGGTGGGTCTGCGCTGATGGTACCGGT
>JAJUJN010000501.1 GCA_029265335.1 Alcaligenaceae bacterium | reverse complement strand
ACCCGCGTGCCATTCGATATTTATCAAAACCCGGATATCTATCGCCTGGAGCAAGAGCGCCAGTATCACGGCCCAGTCTGGAATTATCTTTGTCTGGATGCCGAATTGCCTGAGCCGGGCAGTTATCGCACCACGGTTGTCGGCGAAACCCCGGTGATCGTGGTGCGCGACCGCGATGGCGAAATCTATGGATTCGAGAACCGCTGTGTGCACCGCGGCGCCTTGATTGCGCTCGAGCGCTCCGGCACTGCCAAGAACTTCCAGTGTGTGTATCACGCCTGGAGTTACAACCTGCGTGGTGAGCTCACTGGCGTGGCGTTCGAGCAGGGGGTGAAGGGCGTAGGCGGCATGCCGGATTCATTTCGCCGCGAAGACCACCGCCCGCGGCCCTTGCGGATCGCCGAGTTCTGCGGCCTGATCTTCGGTAGCTTCCACGACGATGTGCCGGATATCGAAGAATATCTGGGTGATGAAATCTGCGAACGCATCGAACGCGTGCTGCACAAGCCCGTGGAAGTGATCGGTCGCTTTACCCAGGCTCTGCCCAATAACTGGAAGCTGTACTTCGAAAACGTGAAAGACAGCTATCACGCGAGCTTGCTGCATTTGTTCTTCACCACGTTCGAACTCAACCGCCTGTCGCAGAAGGGCGGGGTGATCGTGGACGAAAGCGGGGGCAACCATGTGAGCTATTCCATGATCGACCCCGAGGCTGCCGATGCGTCATACAGCGAGCAGGGGCTGCGCTCGCAAGCCGATAACTACCGTCTGCAAGACCCATCCTTGCTCGAAGGCTTCAAAGAATACGACGACGGCATCACCTTGCAGATTCTCACTGTGTTTCCGGGGTTCGTGCTGCAGCAGATTCAGAATTGTCTGGCCATACGGCAGGTGCTGCCCAAGGGGCAAGAAAGCACCCAGCTCAATTGGACCTACCTTGGTTATACCGACGACACCCCGGAACAGCGCGAGATTCGCCTGAAACAATGCAACCTGGTGGGCCCTGCCGGCTATATCTCGATGGAAGACGGCGCGGTGGGCGGATTTGTTCAGCGTGGCATTACCAACGCGGGCGAGTTGGAATCCATCGTTGAAATGGGTGGCGACACCACCGAGTCGAGTCTTGGCGGGCGCGCTACCGAAACCTCGGTGCGGGGTTTCTGGAAGGCTTACAGTCATGTGATGGGGTTGGTGGAGTCATGATCGATCTACTCAAGCTTTGTGCTTTTCACGCGCACTATGCCGAAACCATCGACAGCGACAATCTGGAAGCGTGGCCTGAGTTCTTCACCGACGATTGTCACTACCGCATCACGCATGTAGAAAACGAGCGTGAAGGCTTGCCCGCGGGCATCATCTACGCCACGTCCAAAGCGATGCTGCACGATCGGGTGTCGGCGCTGCGCGAGGCCAATATCTACGAGCGCCAGCGTTACCGGCACCTTATTGGCATGCCGCATATCAGCCGCAACTCGGCCACCGAAGCCGAGGCACGCAGCCCCTTCATGGTGGCCCGCATCATGCACGATGGCACCACCGATCTGTTCGCCACCGGCAGTTACCACGATCACTTTGTGATGCACCACGGTCGGTTGTTGCTCAGCCGACGCGTGGCGGTGT
>JAJUJN010000287.1 GCA_029265335.1 Alcaligenaceae bacterium | reverse complement strand
GGCGACGAGGGCGTGATGTGGTAGATCACGATTACTTCATTGCAGCGGTGAGCCACCGAGGCGATCGAGCATCATGCTCAGATAGCTCGCTCCCAACGTGGTATTTACATCGAAGTCGTTGATGCGGGATGGGTGATAGTTGGTCATGCCGATACGGCGCGCCACATCGCGAGCCGTGCCGGGCATGAGCTGCATGAGGCCGCTAGCGCCCACGCCCGAACGCGCCTGCGTCACGAAACGGGATTCTTGCCGAATCAGGCCGTACATCCAGGCTGGATCTACCCCCACCTCCGCCGCCTTGGCCATGACTGCCTCGCGATACGGGGCCACATAACGCTGGCTGAAATCATGCTGTTCGCGTGTGCGCTCTGAGGTGTTCACCACGCGATCGTAGACCTGGTGCTGACGCGCCAGCTCGGCCGCGGCCAGCAACTGACGATCGGACATACCGCGCAGGGCGTAATTCCACTCCGGCACGGCTTCGGCGCGCCAGCCCAAGCGAAAGAGGGCGAGAGCGCGTCGCAGACCCGGATCGGCGCTGGCTTCGCGCAACTCGGCATCGGTAGGCGGTGGGGCCGACGGCGGCACGGTGATGCTCATGCCCAACTCCTCGGCTGCCAGTTGCCCGTAGAAGTCGAAACCCGAGGCCAGACGGCTGAACTCGGCCTGCGCCACTCGCGGCTGCCCCGTGGCCGCCAGGCCGCGCGCGCGCCAGTATTGCCAGGATTTGTTCTGTCGCAAAGGCTCGGGCAGGCGTTCGATCTGTTGCACAATCCACGCCCAATCGGGGTCGGCCTCGCGCAACGCCGAACGCACACGCCATTGGGCGTTGTACTCGCTGATGGTGGCCGCATCGGTGTTGCGATACCAGGCGTGCGCCACCGGGTTCTGTCGCAACGCCGCGAGCAAAGCAAAGTGCGCCTGTACCCAAGCCGAATCGGCCGCAGGAAGGCGAGCCGCCCAGCGGTCGAGAAAATAGCCGTGCCCCGGGAGCATATCCACCCGCGCCAGCCGAGCCAGGGCCACCACGGCCATCTGTCGTCGCGTGAAATCGAGCTCCACGCCCTCCAGCCTTTGCAACCAGGGCTTGGGATCGGTCCACGCCTGGGCCATTGCCTTTTGCTGGGAGTCGGAAAGGAAGTACTCGGCCAGCCGCAACGCCGTGCCTCGGTCGTCGACATCCACGGCGTCGCGCATTTGCTGGGCCAATAGCGGCAGCGTCAGAACCTGATCGGCCACGAGCCGATCGTAGAGACGCCAACAGTGGCTGCCCGCCGAAAATGTGGCGGCCACATCGCTCGCTGAAACCTCGCGACCCAGCAAATGCTCCGCCAGGAGAACCGCGCAATCGGCTTGGGCGTGCGACACATCGAAGCCTGCCGCCAGGCGCAACACCCATTCGTGATGACCGCGCTCGCTGGCGGCCAGAATGGCGTCTCGACGCAGGCGCTGCTCGACGTAGCTCCCCTGGTGACGTTCAAGAAACTGTTCCACCTCGCTCACTGGCAGTGGCATGCCGGGGGAACTCAGACGCGGCTGCAGCAGCCAATACTCGGGATACACCGCGAGAAGGTCGGACTGCAGGGCCGGCACTGCCGCGGCCACCTGCTCCCAGCGACGTTGCTGCGCCGCCTCGCGAGCAGTGGTAAGCATGGCCAATGTGGCTTCGGCAGGAACGGCGGCTGGCGCTGGCCGCGGCAAGGCAACAAGGGACAACACCAAGAGCGCGCCTGTCCCGATTCGGGGCAAAATGCCAATGGACCAGGGAAATTTCATCGAGAGACCTGTCATGCGTGGCAAAAGCGAGCTGACCTCAATCACAGTAGACGCCAACTCATCTACCGAGGCCGTGCGCATGGCACAGGATACAGCACTCAACGGCACCATTGAGTTGCGTCGCCGTCTGCGCGAACAACGCAGCGCCATGGGTTCACCGGCCAGACAAGAGGCCAGCGCCGACATCTGTCATTGGCTCACCCGGCCTGGCCCAGCGCAGTGGCGGCAATATCTCAACCTGCCGGGCGACCCGCCCGAAGTGATCGCCGCCTTCTGGCCACTGGCCGAAGAGCCGGATCTGCGACCGGTGTTGCTCGCCTGGCAAAGTCACGGCTATCGCATTGTGTTACCCGAGGTTGCCCAACCGGGCGTGCCCTTGCTGTTTCGACGCTGGCACCCCGAGGCGCCCATGCGGGCCGATCACTACGGCATTCCCGTGCCTACTGGCGGGCCCTGCGAGCCCGATATGCTGCTGGTGCCCACACTCGGTTTCACCGACACGGGCGATCGTATCGGCTACGGCGGGGGCTATTACGACCGTACGCTCGCGGCATTGGCGGCCACCAACCCCTCGTTGGTGGCCATCGGCGTGGCCTTTTATGGGGGCAAAGTGAGCACGGATGAACATCAACCCGCCGCTCACGACATCACGCTCCATGCCATCGTCACCGAAAAAGGCTGGGTGCGCCCTGCCCCCACTTGATTACCGATGCTGCAAGCGTTGCCAGATTTGCATCACCGACTCGGCCTGGTTCAGCGTGTAGAAATGCAGCCCGGGAGCGCCGCCATCGATCAGGCGCTGGCAGAGCTCGCTCACCACTTCCACCCCGAACTCTCGAATGGCGGTGCGATCATCACCAAAACTGGCCAGACGCAGGCGCACCCAACGAGGCACTTCGGTGCCACTGGCGTCGGAGAAGCGCAAGAGCTGCGTGTGATTGGTGATGGGCATGATGCCGGGCACAATGGGCGCGCTAATGCCGGCCGCGCGCACACGTTCCACAAAGTCGAAGTATGAATCGGCGTTGTAGAAGTATTGGGTAATGGCGCTATCGGCGCCGGCCTGCATCTTGGTGACAAAATGCGTGAGGTCTTTTTGCGGGCTGGGCGCCTGCGGATGCATTTCGGGATAGGCCGCCACTTCGATATGAAACCAATCGCCGGTTTCGTCGCGAATGAACTTCACGAGATCGGAGGCATAACGCAGCTCGCCCAAACCGGGCCCCATGCCCGAAGGCAAGTCGCCGCGCAAGGCCACCAGGCGCCGCACGCCGAGATCGCGATAGGTTTGCAGCAACTCGCGCAGCGATTCCGGCGTGGCGCCGATGCACGACAGGTGCGGCGCCACATCGAAGCCGAGGGCAATCAGTTGCTCAAGCGTGGCAAGGGTGCCCTCGCGGGTGGAACCCCCCGCGCCAAAGGTAACGCTCACATACTTGGGCTCGAGAGACGCCAGCTGCTGCGCATTGCGCAGCAGCCGCTCATGCCCCGCCGAGTCGCGCGCCGGAAAGAACTCCAGGCTCAGTTCGACTGGAGACACTTCGGTCATGAATAGACCTCGCTCATAGTGAAAGGATCGAGGCGAACAGCGCCGTAATGATGGAATACAGCACCGCACCGCCCAAGGCCCACCAGAAACCCGCCACTCGGAAGCCGCTGAGAATGGAACCCGCGAACCAGAACACCAGGGCGTTGATCACGATCAGGAACAAACCCAGGGTAAGGATGGTGATGGGGAAGGTGAGGAACACCAGAATCGGCT
>JAJUJN010000250.1 GCA_029265335.1 Alcaligenaceae bacterium | reverse complement strand
CCCTTCCCCAGCTATACCGAGGAACTGGTGCGCAGGCTGCAACAAACCCGAGTCTCGGGACGCAACGCCTTTCTGGAAACACTAGACCCCACCTTCGCCGCGCAAGACCTGGTGGATGACCAGTTCGCCCGCGCCGCCATCGACTCACTCGGCGGCCCTGAAGTCTTTGGGCTTCCCGCCGACTACCGCCGTCACGAAACCATCACGGGTTGAGGATTCGCGTGGTGCCGAATGCCGGCACCCTCGTAAGCCGAGAAGCGTGATGCTGACCGCCGCCCAAGGCGGCGCTTCGGACCTTCGCTTCGGCGCCTCAATCTATCCACCGGAGAATCCTCATGACTCGTACCTTGCGCCTCCTTCAGCCCGGCAGGCGTACCGTGCTCGGCTTGAGCGGCTTATTGGTTTTGATAGCGCTTTGGGCCCTGGGCACGCGCTGGCTCGAGAGCTCGATCGGGCTGGCGAGCCTCTTGAGCCCCCGCGAAACCTTCCAGAGCCTCTATGCCCTGCTGACAGAAAACCAGCTCACCACGCATACCCTGACCAGTCTTCGACGTGTGCTCGTGGGGCTGATGGTGGCGCTGGTAGTGGGCGTGCCAGTTGGCCTGGCCGTGGGCAGCTCCCGCTCGCTCGAAAGCAGCACCAGCAGCGCGTTTCAGTTCTTGCGCATGATCTCGCCGCTGTCGTGGATGCCGATTGCGGTGATGGTCTTCGGCATTGGCGACGCGCCCATCTATTTTCTGCTTTCGTTTGCCGCGGTGTGGCCCGTGATTTTGAACACCGCCGCAGGAGTGAAGCAACTGAACCCGCAATGGCTGCTGCTGGCCCGCAGCCTGAGCGCCACCCGCACCGAGGTGCTGTTTCGCATCGTGTTGCCCGGCATCATGGGGCATATTCTCACCGGCGTGCGCCTTGCGATCGGCATCATCTGGATTGTGTTGGTGCCGTGCGAAATGCTGGGCGTGACCTCAGGCCTGGGCTATTTCATTCTCGACACCCGAGATCGTCTGGCCTATTCCGAACTGATGGCCGTGATTGTGCTCATCGGGGCGTTGGGCTTTGCGCTAGATTCGCTGGCGCAACGGCTGCACCGTCGCTGGAGCGGCCAGAGCTGAGCCGCACGTGCACCGGAAACCGCACCTGATGCCACAGCTCGTTGCGCAATTCCACCAGGTGCGCCTTGCTCCATTGGCCCGCCAGTATCCAGCGGGCCAGAGCATCGGCCACATCCGGATAATGCACCGGCTCGGGCTGCGGCTCCCGCAACCACCTGGCCAGCAGGTCCCACCGCAGCTGCGACACCGCCGTGCCCAAGCCCAGCTGCTGCAAGGCCAACGCATTCGACTCTTGCTCGAATTGACCCTGAATGGGCTTGACCAACAGCTTCTTGCCCAGGGCGATGGCTTCAGAGGGCAGCTCGAAGCCAGCGTTGCAGATCACACCCGCCGAGGCCTTGAGCGCGTTTTGGAATCCGGTTCGTGACAAACGACGCCAGGAGACCCTGCCCTGGTTGTGATCCTGCCCCACATCGGGGTGATAACAAATAAAGCGCTGCTGCGGAAAGACGGTGAGCAGATTGCGAATGTGGGTGAGAGACTCAAACGGTAAATACACGAGCACCGCAGGTTCTGGTTCGGGCGACGCCGGAAGCTCTGCGGACGTGATGGTATCGTCTTCGAGCCCATGCGAACGCTTGCCCAGCTCCGCCATTGCAGAAGCAGGGTTGGCTCCCGGCAGCTCAATCAGCGGTGGCAGCACCATCTGACCAAAGTGATGCCAGTGCAAGCCAATGTTCATGGAAGTTGGCACGTACCAGCGCATCAAGGCCTGCATCGCCGGATTCATGGCCACGCGCGGCACCGCATGCGCCAGGGCTGCCTGATGGCTGATATGCAAAGCCGGTACGCCGCGCAGACGCGCCGCCCAGGCGGTGATGGGCTCGAAGTCGGTCAGCACGAGGTCGTATTTCGTCACCGCCAGGCTGCGAACGTCCTGCGCAAAGCGCCAGGGCCGAAATTGCGCCACCGTGGCGAGCTTCCGAATCCGCCCCTGCGACACCACAAAAGAAATGCCGTGCTTGACCTGGTAGTTGCCAAAGGGCTCCATGTCGAAATACTTGTCGAACTCACGCCCCGAGAAGAGAAAGTTCACCGTGGCGCCATGGCGCTGCAGCGCAGCCCCCAGCGCCCGAGCACGCGAAATGTGACCGTTCCCCGTGCCTTGCACGCCGTACAGAATGCGCATCATCCACCCCAGGTAATAACGGCGAATGCCACAAGGCTGCCCAAGGCCGCCCCGGCCACGACATCACCAGGATAGTGCACTCCCAAGACCACCCGCGAGACCCCCACTGCCATCGCCCACGGCAACAGAATCAGCCCCAGCCACCCCGCATGCCCGATCACGACCAGCGTTACGAGAAAGGCTGCTGCGGTGTGCCCCGATGGCAGGCTGAAGCGATCCACGGGTTGCACGCTGGCCACCACGCCAGGCAGTGCGCGTGCGGGGCGCTCACGCCGACAAGCATGCTTGAAAGCCACGTAAAGAGGAAGTTCGAGGGCAAAGGCTGTCAGCAGATTCCAGCCGAACGCTGTGAGCGCCGGCATATTGCTGACCAGGCATAGGAGCGCCAACAGAGCATAGGGTGGCCCGTCGGCGCTGCGCGAGAACATGCGTGCCAAGACCAGGTTCGGTCGAAACTGAGCCAGCGCCTGGCCGCGCCGAAACCAATATTGATCGAGTTGATCGAGACGAGTGAGCGGGTGGAACATGAAGTGAACTCCAAGCTACTGGAGTTCACATTAGCCCGCCAATATGACAAGACGTCGTGCAAGAAGCACTGACGCGATGTAGTGCAAAAACGCGCGAAATTTACTTGACGACCAGTACGGAGCAATGCGCCCGCTGCAGCACACGGTTGGTGACCGAGCCCAGCAAGGCGTTGGCCAGCCGGCCTCGGCCATGCGCGCCCAGCACGATAAGATGCGCTCCGACTTCTTCGGCATAGCGCGGGATTTCGTTGGCAGCGTTACCGGTGAGCGCTTTGCGCTCGGCGGGTATGCCCATTTGCTGGAGGAGATCGAGCACCGGATTGATGGCCTCGTTGGATTCGGCCTCTTGCCATTGGCTCACGGCCTCGGAATCGATATACATGGCAGCGCGCCCGGTGAGCTGCGCTGCCACATGCACCACATGCACCACGCCGTCGGCGGGTACCACCTTGTTTTCGTTGAGAAACCGCGCTGCCTTGAGGCTGAATTCGGAACCGTCGGTGGCCAGAACAATTGGGGTCATGGATATACCTCTTATGTGCTCATTATGGCCCGACCGACGGTCGGGCTACTCGATTTATCACCTTACCACGCGTTCAGTGGCGCGGTGAAATTTGCCGCACCAAACCTTCTTGAGCCACCGAAGCCAGCAACTTGCCTTCACGACTGAACAAACTACCCCGGCAGAATCCCCGGGCATTGGACGCCGCTGGCGAATCCGACACATACAGCACCCAATCGTCGATCGGCGCCACATGATGAAACCACATGGAGTGATCGAGGCTGGCCACCATCAGGTTGGGCTGACCCAGCTCGAGATCGTGATGCAGCAACGAAGTTTGCAGCAGGTTGAAGTCGGAAATATAGAGCAGTGCGGCCTGGTGAAGCAGTGGCTCGGCCGGCAGCTTGCCACAAGGGCGCAGCCACACGCAGTGCCTGGCCAGCCCGTCTGAACCAGGCGCGAGGTCGGGGTGCACCTCGAGAATTTCGAACGGGCTGCGGCATTCGTAGGCCTCGCGCATGCGGTCGTCGAGGCGGGCCAGCATGCGTTCCACCGAGTTGGGGTCGGCCTGCAGCGTTTCGGGCGCAGGCACATTGGGCATGGTGGCCTGATGTTCCACCCCCGACTCCGCGGCCTG
>JAJUJN010000144.1 GCA_029265335.1 Alcaligenaceae bacterium | reverse complement strand
ATTCCGGTCGAGGTGCGCAAGAAGCGCGTGTTTGTGAAACGTGACCAGGCCGAGCCTGAAGTGGCGAGCGAAATCGCTGCGGCCGCAGAACCCGCTCAGGCGCCAGCAGCCAAAGCAACGCCCGAGCCCAAGGCTCCGGCGGCCCCCAGCCAATCTGCAGCCCCCGCGGCAGCCGACAAGCCGGTCGATGCGCCGGCCGAGGCGCAGGCGCCCAAGGCATCCGCTGCCGCCGAACCGGTCGCTGCCCAGCCTGCAGAAGCAAAACAGCCACCAACTCAAGAAAAGCCCAGCACCCAACCCGAGCCCGAAAAGACCGAAGCGGCCGCGGCCAGTGCTGCTACAGAGCCCAAGAGCGAGGCTGCTGCCCAGGGCAAGAGCGCAGAGCCCGAAAAAGCTGCGCCCGCAGCCAGCGAGTCCAAGGCCGAGGCCAAGCCCGCCGAAACAACAGACGCTGGCAAGAGTGCAGACACAACCACTGCCGAGCGGGCCGACAAACCTGCCGAAGCGGCAGAGCCCAAGCCGGCAAAAGCCAAAGCACCGGCCGCAGCCAAGGCTGCTGGCAAGTCGGCCAGCAAGAGCGCGAGCACCAAGCGTCGTGCTCCGTCGGCCAAAGACGAAGCGCGCGAGTTGGCCCGCCAGAAAGCCGAGGCCGAAGCTGCCGCCCTGCGCGAAATGCTCAGCCGGCCGCGCAAGGTTCTGCACGCGCCTGCGCCACCCAAGCCGGAGGCCCCCGCTGCCGATGCTGCTGCCAAAACCGCCGGCACCATCAGCGTGCGCAAGTCCGCTGGCAAGGCCGATGAGCCACGCAAGGAAGAAGCTCGCGGCCCAGGCGGCAAGAAAATCATCAAATCGTCCGAGGTGGCTTCCACCTGGTCCGACGACAAGCGTGGCAAGAAGCCCAGCGGCAACCGCGGTCGCGGTGGCGCCGGTCGGGGCGACGGCTGGCGCGCGGGTGGCCGTGGCCGTGGCCGTGGTCGCGGCGCCGCCACCCAGCAGCAGCAGCCTCAAGAGTTCATCCAGCGCGAAGTCCACGTGCCCGAAACCATCACTGTGGCTGAGCTGGCTCACAAGATGGCGGTGAAAGCGGCCGAGGTCATCAAGGAATTGATGAAGTTGGGCCAGATGGTCACCATCAACCAAGTGCTCGACCAAGAAACCGCGATGATCGTGGTCGAAGAGTTGGGTCACACAGCCATCGCTGCCAAGCTCGACGATCCCGAGGCGCTGCTGGTTGAAGAAGTGCCGGAGGGCGACGTGGTCGAAATGCCGCGTGCCCCGGTGGTCACCGTCATGGGTCACGTCGATCACGGTAAAACCTCGCTGCTCGACCACATTCGCCGTGCCAAAGTGGCTACTGGCGAAGCCGGTGGCATCACTCAGCACATCGGCGCCTATCACGTGAAAACCGAGCGTGGCATGGTCACCTTCCTCGACACCCCGGGTCACGAGGCCTTCACGGCCATGCGTGCACGCGGAGCGCAGGCCACCGATATCGTCATTCTGGTGGTGGCGGCCGACGACGGCGTCATGCCGCAAACGCGCGAAGCCATCCATCACGCCAAGGCTGCCGGCGTACCGCTGGTGGTGGCCATCACCAAGATCGACAAGCCCGAGGGCAACCCCGAGCGGGTCAAGCAGGAGCTGGTGGCCGAAGAGGTCGTGCCTGAAGAGTACGGTGGCGATGCTCCCTTCGTTCCCGTTTCCGCCAAAACCGGTGAGGGCATCGACGACCTTCTCGAGAACGTACTGCTGCAAGCCGAAATCCTCGAGCTCAAGGCGCCGGTCGACACCCCCGCCAAAGGTCTGGTCATCGAGGCCCGCCTCGACAAAGGGCGTGGTCCCGTGGCTACCATTCTGGTGCAGAGCGGCAAGCTTAAGCGCGGCGACGTGGTCCTGGCAGGCGCCTCCTATGGTCGTGTTCGCGCCATGCTCGACGAAAACGGCAAGCCCACGCAAGAGGCAGGTCCTTCGATTCCGGTCGAGGTGCAGGGGCTTACCGAGGTGCCGGCTGCTGGCGACGAAGTTTTGGTCATTGCCGACGAACGCAAGGCCCGCGAAGTGGCGTTGTTCCGTCAGGGCAAGTTCCGCGACGTCAAATTGGCCCGGCAGCAAGCCGCCAAGCTCGAGTCGATGTTCGACAACCTCGGCGAAGGCGTGCAAACGCTGTCGCTGGTGGTCAAGACCGACGTGCAGGGTTCGCAAGAAGCTCTGGTCAACTCGCTGGTCAAGCTTTCCACCGACGAGGTCAAGGTGCAGGTGGTTCACGCCGCGGTGGGCGGCATCTCCGAGAGCGACGTCAACCTGGCGATCGCCTCGGGAGCTGTCATCATCGGCTTCAACGTGCGCGCCGAACCCAGCGCGCGCAAGCTCGCCGAAACCAACGAAGTCGACATTCGCTACTACAACATCATCTACGATGCCGTGAGCGAAGTGAAAGCGGCCTTGTCTGGCATGTTGGCGCCCGAGAAGCGCGAAGAAGTCATCGGCCAGGCCGAGATCCGCGAGATCTTCACCGTGTCGCGCATCGGCAATATTGCCGGCTGCATGGTTACCGAAGGCGTGGTGCGACGCGATGCGGGTGTGCGTGTGTTGCGCAACAATGTGGTCCAATGGACGGGTCACCTCGATTCTCTGCGCCGCTTCAAAGACGATGTCAAAGAAGTTCGCAGTGGCTTCGATTGCGGTATCACCCTCAAGGGCTACAACGATATCGAGATCGGCGATGTTCTCGAGTTCTTCGAAATCCGCGAAATCGCCCGTACGCTCTGAAGCCTATGAGTCGTCATAAAAAGTCCCGGTCCGGCGCCAGCCGCAATCAGCGGCTGGCCGACCAGATCCAACAGGATCTGGCCAAGCTCATCCAGCGCGAGCTGGATGTGTCGCGCGCCGGGCTCATCACGCTTACCGGTGTCGAGCTCTCGGTAGACTACGCTCACGCGCGTGTGTATTTCACCGTGTTGGGCGCGTCGCCCGAAGCCGCCTCCGAAGCGCTGAACGAGAAGGCGGGCTGGCTGCACAGCCAGCTCTACAAAATGCTGCATATTCACACCGTGCCGCGGCTGCAGTTCGCGCACGATGAACAAATGGCGCGCAGCTTCGAGATGGATCGTTTGATCGATCATGCCAATCGGCCAGGTGTACGCGCCGACGACGAGGTGCCACCGGCGCCCGAAGACCCCGGCGAGGTACGCGGTTAAGCCGCTGCCTGCCAACTTTCCAACCTGAGTGGTGACCGATGGTTTCGCGGCGTGGCCTGGCGATCGATGGCGTATTGCTGCTCGACAAGCCTGAGGGCATGTCGAGCAATCACGCCTTGCAAGCGGCGCGACGCCTACTGAACGCCCGCAAGGCAGGGCATACCGGCACGCTCGACCCATTTGCCGCCGGCCTCATGGTGCTTTGCTTTGGCGAAGCCACGAAGTTCTCGACCGACACCTTTGCCGCCGACAAAGCCTACGAGGCCATCTTGCGTCTGGGTGCCGAAACCGACACCGGCGACCATACCGGCCAGATCGTGAGTGGCGACGCCACGCGTGCGCGAGAGTGGTTGAGCGATCGCGAGGCGGTTGCGCGTGAAGTCGCGCGGTTTCGCGGCAGAATCCGGCAGGTGCCACCCATGTACTCAGCACTCAAGCGTGACGGCAAACCCCTGTATCGCTACGCTCGCGAAGGTGTCGAAGTCGAGCGCGAGGCACGGGAAGTCACGATCTACGAGCTCGACGTTCTGCACATCGATGAAGAGCGCTGTGAAATGGGCTTGCGGGTGGCCTGTTCCAAAGGCACCTATATCCGTACTCTGGCACAGGATATCGGGCAAGCGAGCGGGGCTGGTGCACACCTCACCGCTTTGCGCCGGATCACCACCGCGGGTTTTCGGATCGAGCAAGCGGTGAGCCTGGAAACGCTCGAAGCTCACCCTTCGCCCACCGATCTTTTGTTGCCGCTGGATTCGTTGCTCGTGGATTTGCCGGAGGTCACACTGGCAATGGCCGAAGCGCGCCGCTACGCGCTGGGTCAGACCGTGCCGCTGCCTGCTGAGGCCGCAGCGCGCCTGGATGGGCTGGCGGCCGCGGCTGGCGAGGTTGGCGCCGACCCACCCAAAATACGGGTTTACGCTCCCGAGCATGTTTTTCTGGGCACGGCCGAGCGGCGCGGCCTCTGGCTCAAACCCCACCGATCGAAGGCTTTCAACAAGGAATATTTTTCATGACACGAGCCCTGCGCAATGTGGCGATCATCGCCCACGTCGACCACGGCAAAACCACCCTGGTCGACCAGCTGCTACGGCAATCCGGTACCTTTCGCGAGAATCAGCATCTCGATGAACGTGTGATGGACTCCGGCGACCTCGAAAAAGAGCGGGGCATCACCATTCTCGCCAAGAATTGCGCCGTGGAGTATGAGGGCACTCATATCAACATCATCGACACGCCTGGTCACGCCGACTTTGGTGGCGAGGTGGAGCGGGTGCTGTCGATGGTCGATGGGGTGTTGCTTTTGGTCGACGCCGTTGAAGGGCCCATGCCGCAGACGCGGTTTGTCACCCGCAAGGCGCTGGCGCTGGGCCTCAAGCCCATTGTGGTGGTCAACAAGATCGATCGCGCGGGCGCCCGGCCCGATTATGTGATCAATGCCACTTTCGATTTGTTCGACAAGCTGGGCGCCACCGAAGAGCAACTCGACTTTCCGGTGATCTATGCCTCTGGTCTGTCAGGTTACGCAGGCTTGGAGGATACCGTTCGTTCGGGCGACATGCGGCCCTTGTTCGACGCCATCCTGGAATACGTGCCGGTGCGCGACGACGACGTAGACGGGCCGCTGCAGCTGCAGATCATCTCGCTCGATTACAACAGCTATGTGGGCAAAATCGGCGTGGGTCGCATCAACCGCGGCCGCCTGCGTGCCGGCCAGGACGTGCTGGTGAAGTTCGGCGAAGACGGCGAAAGCACTAAAGGCCGGGTGAACGAAGTGCAGAAGTTTCATGGCCTGGAGCGGGTTGCGGTCGACGAAGCGCAGGCGGGTGATATCGTGCTGATTCACGGTATCGACGAAATCGGAATTGGCTGCACGCTCACCGATCCCGCCAAGCCCGAAGCCTTGCCGCTGTTGCGCATCGATGAGCCCACGCTCACCATGAACTTCATGGTGAATACCTCACCGTTGGCCGGTCGCGAAGGAAAGTTCGTGACCAGTCGGCAAGTGCGCGAGCGCCTCGACCGCGAGTTGAAGTCCAACGTGGCGCTGCGGGTGCGCGACACCGACGACGAAACCGTCTTCGAAGTGTCGGGGCGGGGTGAACTGCACCTCACCATTCTCATCGAGAACATGCGTCGCGAAGGTTACGAGTTGGCGGTGTCGCGGCCGCGAGTGGTGCTGCGCGAGATCGACGGCGAATTGCAGGAGCCCTATGAGCACCTCACGGTTGACGTGGAAGAAGCTCACCAAGGTTCCATCATGGAAGAGTTGGGCCGTCGTAAAGGCGATCTGCAGGATATGCAGCCCGATAGTCGTGGCCGGGTACGCCTCGAGTACCGCATCCCCGCGCGTGGCCTGATCGGTTTTCAGGGCGAGTTCTTAACTCTCACCCGCGGCACCGGCATCATGAGCCATGTTTTCGACGACTATGGGCCATTGAAGGAAGGTGCGGTGGGCGAGCGTCGCAACGGGGTGCTTATCAGTCAGGACGACGGTCAGGCAGTGGCCTACGCCCTGTGGAAGCTGCAGGATCGCGGCCGCAT
>JAJUJN010000077.1 GCA_029265335.1 Alcaligenaceae bacterium | reverse complement strand
TGAACAATATCAAGGTTTGGCTTGGGCCAACGCCTCTTCGATTGCCCCCACCACCAGCGGATCTTCGGGCTTGATGTCGGGTGCGAAACGCCCCACCACACGCCCTTGGCGATCGATCAGGAATTTTTCGAAGTTCCACATCACCTCGCTTGGGTCTTCTGGCGCCAGACCGTTCTGCGCCAGGCGGTCGCGCAGTGCAGTGCCTTGCGTGGTGGCTTGGGACTGGGCCGCCACCAACGCGTTGTAGAGCGGGTGCCGGGTTTCTCCTTTGACGGATATCTTGGCGAACATCGGAAAGGTGACGCCGTATTGGCCGCTGCAGAAGGCAGCGATTTCTTCGTTGCTGCCGGGCTCCTGCGCCTTGAAATCATTCGCCGGAAAACCCAGTACTTCAAAGCCTTGATCGCGGTAACGGTCATACAATGTTTGCAGACCTTCGTACTGAGGCGTGAGGCCACACTGCGAGGCCACGTTCACCACCAGGCGCACCTTGCCTTGGTATTCGCCCAGGTTGGTGGGAGCGCCATCGATACGTTCGACCGGAATGCTTTCTACCGACTGAGTCATGATATTTACCTCTGAGGAAAATGATCGGGTTTATGGCAATGTAGCGCAAAGCGGTGCCGCTGCAGAACCGCCGATTCCTCTGTTATGGTTGTGCGCGCTCGTCTGAGCCCGTGCCCAGCGCTTGGCTCCCAACCCTTTGCTCGCGAGGTTCGCATTGATGTCCGTACTGTTTGGTCGCCATACCGTATTCACGTTGTGCATCCTGGCTTCCATTGTGGGCCTGATCCTCGTGCAGTATCGAGCGGTGTGGTGGTGGCTCACTGGTCCCGCGCTGGTGCTCACGGCCATCGGCATCTACGACCTGCTGCAAAAAAAACACGCAGTCCGGCGCAACTACCCGGTGATCGGCAACATGCGCTACCTGGTGGAGTCGGTGCGCCCTGAATTGCGCCAGTATCTGTTCGAAGACGACAACGAAGCCCAGCCCTTTTCAAGAGTGCAGCGTGCCATGGTGTATCAGCGCGCCAAGCACGTGATGGACAAGCGCCCCTTCGGCACCCAGCGCGACGTCTACGAAAGCCGCCACGAATGGATCAACCACTCGCTGCACCCCAGCCACATCGCCGACGCCGACTTCCGCATCACGGTGGGCGGGCCTGAATGCACGCAACCCGTTTCGCTCTCGGTTCTCAATATCTCGGCCATGAGTTTCGGCGCGCTGTCGGCCAACGCCATCATGGCCCTCAACCGCGGCGCCAAGGCTGGCGGCTTTGCCCACGACACCGGCGAAGGCGGCATCAGCCGGTATCACAAAGAAGGCGGTGGCGACCTCATCTGGAATATCGGTTCGGGCTATTTCGGTTGTCGCGACGAAAACGGTCACTTCAGCCCCGAGCGATTTGCCGAACAGGCCGCCCTGCCCCAGGTGCGCATGATCGAACTCAAGCTCTCGCAAGGCGCAAAGCCCGGTCACGGCGGCATTTTGCCGGGGCCCAAGGTCACCCTCGAGATCGCTGAAGCGCGTGGCGTGGCGCCCTGGCAGGATTGCAATTCACCCTCGCGCCATTCGGCCTTCGATACGCCCATCGAAATGATGCACTTCATCAGGCGCTTGCGCGAGCTCGCTCAGGGCAAACCGGTGGGCTTCAAGATGTGCATCGGCCACCCCTGGGAGTGGTTCGCCATTGTCAAGGCCATGCTCGAAACCGACATCACGCCCGACTTCATTGTGGTCGACGGCGCCGAGGGCGGCACTGGCGCCGCGCCCCTGGAGCTGGTAGATCACGTCGGCATGCCATTGCGTGAGGCACTCTGGTTGGTGCACAACACTCTGATAGGCGTGAATCTGCGCGATCGGATCCGCATAGGTGCTGCCGGCAAGATTGTGTCGGCCTTCGATATGGCTCGCACATTTGCCTTGGGCGCCGACTGGTGCAACAGCGCGCGCGCCTTCATGATGGCCGTGGGCTGCATTCAAGCGCAGAGTTGTCATACGGGTCGTTGCCCTACCGGTGTGGCCACCCAAGACCCTGCTCGGCAACGCGCGTTGGTGGTGCCCGACAAAGCCGAACGAGTGGAACAATTCCACCACAACACCCTGCGGGCGTTGCAAGAGCTGCTCGAAGCGGCGGGCCTGATGCACCCCGATGACCTTTCTACCAACCATGTTGTGCGGCGGGTGTCACCTCTTGAAATCCGCCTGTTGGCCACGCTATTCCCATCGGTTCAACCCGGCGCTTTGCTGAAAGAAGACGGCACCGATCTGCAGATCTTCCGCGTGGTCTGGCCCATGGCTCGCGCCGACACATTTGCCCCCAGCTATCGCCTAGACGAAGGCATGCTCCGCGAGGGAGGCAACTGGCGCGGTGTGGCCTAACTCCCAAACCCCTACCGACAGCCGGTTTATAGTAGCCAGCTACTTTCCGTTGCTATGACACAATCCATCGCTGCTTCTCAGAATCCGCCCGCCGGCGGTCTACTCGCCGTCAGCATTCTGGCCGTGGGCACCTTCGCCATTGGCACCGACGCTTTCGTGGTAACCGGCTTCCTGCCCGACATGGCCCAAAGTCTCAACGTGCCCACGTCGGCCGCCGGCCAGTCACTCACGGCATTCGCCATCACCTACGCCATTCTGGCGCCCCTGCTCACTTCGCTCACCGCGCGCATGCCGCGCCGTACCCTGCTGGTGTCGGCCCTGGTGCTGCTGGGCCTCTCGAATGTGCTCACGGCGCTGTCGCCCAATCTCACCGTGCTCATCGTGTCGCGTATTCTGGCTGCCACAGGCGCTGCGGTATTCACCCCCAACGCGGGGTCGGTCGCCGCCATTCTGGTGCGCCCCGAGTTGCGCGGGCGCGCCTTGGCTATGGTCATCAGCGGGCTCACCATTGCTGCCGCTGTCGGTGTGCCGCTCGGCTTGTTGGCCAGTCAGTGGCTGGGTTGGCGGATGACCATCGGCTTGGTCGCCGTGCTGGCCATGGCTTCCGCGCTCGGCGTGCGGCTGGTGATGCCCGAAGTGCCGGGCTCCCCCGGCATTCCTCTGCGCCAGCGTCTGGCCGTTCTACGCATCCCCAGCGTACGCGCCATCCTGCCGCTGACCTGGCTGGGCATGGGGGCGAGCTACACCGCATACGTCTACACGGTGGAATTGTTGCGTGACCTCAATATCGGCAGCGGCATCATGGCGGTGATGCTGTTTCTCTACGGCGCCGGCGCTTTCGTTGGCGTTACGCTGTCGGGCTACGGCACCGACCGCCGTACACCCGGCGAGGTGCTTGCCTGGGCTTACGCTGTGATGGCGCTGGCTCTGGCTTCGTTGGGCATCCTCTTGTGGCTCGAGCTGTCTTGGGTGTGGGCCGTGGCGCTGTGCATGCTGCTCTGGGGTGGCAGTAGCTGGTCGCAAACGCCGCCCCAACAGCACCGTTTGTTCGCCGCCTCGCCCGAGCAGGCGCCCTTGCTGGTAGCCCTCAATGCCGCCGGGATCTACGTGGGCATCGGCTTGGGCACTTTCATTGGTGGCCTCACCATCGAACTGGGCAGTGAGTGGCCGCCCTTGGCTGGCGCCGTGATAGCGGTGGGTGCCTTGCTCTTTCTGGCTTCCACTCGCAAGCAGTTGGGTGTGCTCGACGCGCCCCGCTGATTCACCAGCCGCAGCCAGCGTTCACCGTTCACGTTCAGGGGGTGCGAGTGGCTGTGAGGCGGGGCGTGCCCGGCCGATAGGCCGTCAGCTCACCAATTTCGCAAGCCTGAGCGAAGCCGGCTTGATGGAAGCAATCGAGCACGGTATTCACAGCGGGGGGCGCACAGCTCACCAAGAGCCCGCCGCTGGTTTGCGGGTCGCTCAGCAGGTCTTGCTCCCAGGGCTCGGCGTCGGCCGGCAATTGCACACTGTTGCCATAGCTTGCCCAATTGCGACGCGAAGCTCCGGTCACCACACCTTGCCTGGCCAAAGTCACCACATCATCGATCCAGGGAAGCTCAGCCAGATGGATGGTGGCGCCCAGATCGGCTCCGCGGCACATTTCCAGTAGGTGGCCCGCCAGGCCGAATCCGGTGACGTCCGTCATGGCGTGCACGCCAGCGACCTGGGCCAGCTCAGTGCCCACAGCGTTGAGTTGCGTGGTGTGCTGCAACATGGCGGCGTAGCCTTCGGTAGAGAGCTTGCGTTGCTTGAACGCGGCTGAGAGCACCCCCACTCCCAATGGCTTGCCCAGCAACAGGCGGTCGCCTTGGCGCGCATCGCGATTGCGCCGCACCTGATCGGGGTGCACCAAGCCCATGGCAACCAACCCGTAAATGGGCTCAACCACATCAATACTATGCCCGCCTGCAATGGGGATGCCGGCCGCCTGACAAACCGCAGCGCCGCCGGCCAGAATTCGGCCGATGGTTTCGGGGCTGAGGCGGGCAATGGGCATGCCCACAATTGCCAGGGCCATGATGGGCTTGCCGCCCATGGCGTAAATGTCCGACAGCGCATTCGTGGCAGCGATACGGCCAAAATCACTCGGATCATCCACGATCGGCGTGAAGAAATCCGTTGTGGCGACCAGTGCTTGCGAATCGTTGAGCCGCCAAACAGCAGCGTCGTCGTTGTTTTCTATGCCCACCATGAGCTCGGGTGGAATCACGCCGCTTGGCGTCTGTGCCAAAATCTCGGCGAGCAGGCCTGGAGCAAGCTTGCAGCCGCAGCCGCCACCATGGGCTAGCTCGGTCAGGGGAATTTCAGTCATGAGTTCCTGCGATTGGGGCCAGCGCGTCTGGCACGACATGCTGGGGTTGCTCTTTGCCCACATTGTGCCAGTTTCCCCGCCCTTGCCATCACGGAATCTCCGCATGAGCTCACGCCAACCGATTCGAATTGCCGACCTGCCGAGCTTCGACACGATCATCGACGCGCGCTCGCCGGCTGAGTTCGCGCTCGATCATATTCCCGGCGCCATCAATTGCCCTGCCCTCGACAACGAGCAGCGACGCATTGTGGGTACTTTGTACAAGCAGGTGGGCGCCTTCGAGGCCAAGCGCGTGGGCAGCGCCATGGTGGCAGAGAATCTTGCCCGGCACCTGAGCGGCACCTTCGCCAACCAACCCGCCCACTGGCAACCTCTGGTGTATTGCTGGCGTGGCGGTCTGCGCAGTGGCTCGATGGTGACCTGGCTGCGCCTAGTTGGCTGGGACGCCCAGCCGCTCAGCGGGGGTTACAAGGCCTGGCGGCGCCACGTCATCGCCACCATCGACAACCTTGCACCCCGCGCGCAGTGGCGGGTTGTATGCGGCGCTACCGGCAGCGCCAAAACTCGTGTGCTGCAGGCCATCGAAGCGCAGGGTGGACAGGTGCTGGATCTGGAGCATTTGGCACGGCATAAAGGCTCTTTGCTGGGAGCCATCCCTCACACTTCCCAGCCTTCGCAAAAATGCTTCGAAACCCAGCTCGCCCACCGCTTGCAAAGCTTCGACCTCAGTCGCCCCGTGTACGTGGAAGGCGAAAGCCCGCGCATCGGTCAGATCCGTCTGCCAGTGGCATTGGTCGCTGGCATGCGAGCAGCGCCTTGTGTGGAGGTTTCGGCCAGCCATCCCGCCCGCCTGGCGTATCTCCTGCGTGATTACGCCTACCTGGCAGACAACCGCGAGCAACTCGCCCGGCAACTCGGGTATTTGCGCGCCCTGCACGGCGGCGCGCGCGTAGAGCAATGGCAAAGATGGGCTTTGGCTGGCGAGCTAGCGCCGCTCTTTCACTCGCTGATGGAAACGCACTACGATCCAAGTTACCAACGCTCGCAAGCTCGCCATTTCCGGCAATGGCAACATCGGCAGGTGCTGGATATCGAACAGCTCGATACCGCAGCCATTCACCAACTGGCTGAACGAGTGATGGGGCTGGATACGGCGCCAGGCGCTATGATCGACCCTATGTAGCCCTCAACGCCCTGTTCGCGCCAGTGCGGTTCCGGCTATTCATGCAAGGAGGCAATCATGACCTCAACCCCCCCAGCGTTCGCCGCACAGATGGCCTGGCACCCAGTCGCATTGGGCTGTATCTGGCTGCTGGCGCAAAACGACACCCTGCTGGCCGCGGGCTTGGCGGACGTCGAAACCCAGGCTGAGCTTTTGGCGCAGCAGGCCGCTCGCAGCCGTGGCCTCACGCCCACCATCGACAGCAACAGGCTCCAAACGCTTGCCAGCAGCCTGGCCCAGTGGCTCGATGCGCCGGCTGCAACCGAGCCCAACCTCGACGGCTGGCGGCTGCAGCCCCAAGGCACGCCCTTTCAGCAAGCCGTTTGGCAACAGCTCCAACAAATACCCGTTGGCACCACCCTCAGCTATACCGAGCTTGCCCAGCGCCTCGGCCGCGCGTCCGCCACCCGTGCAGTTGCCAGCGCCTGCGGAGCCAATCCGCTCGCCGTTCTGGTGCCCTGTCATCGAGTGGTTCGACGCGATGGTTCGCTCGGCGGCTACCGCTGGGGGCTAGAGCGCAAACGGCAATTGCTGGCACGCGAATCCTTCACGGAGAGATCGTCATGGCCCTGAAACGAGTTCCCGCCAACCAACCGATTCGTCTCACACCGTTGTCTGACACCCCGGAGCGAGCGCACAGCTATGCACTCGTCAAGACAGACACCTTTCAGGCCATGCAAGTGGTGCTGCCTGCCGGGGTTGATATGGCGCGTCATAAGGTGGATGGGGCGGCCATCATTCATGTGCTGGAAGGCAAGGTCGACCTCATTCTCGACGACCACACCCATGTGATGCAGAAAGACGACTGGATGCATCTGCTGCCGGGCGAACCTCACGAAGTCGTGGCGCAAGAAAACTCCATGCTGTTGGTCACGGTGTTGTTCATCGGCACCTGAAGGCCATTTGCGCCGGTACACTTCGGCACCAACCCGTATACACTCGGCCGCCATGATGCCGCCCTTTCCCATTCGCCAACCCTGTCCGCCCGGCGCCTGCGACTGCGAACGCGAACGTTTGCTCGAGTCTGCCGATGCCGACCTGCGCGTTCTGCGTCTCACCCGAGAAGAAGAAAAACGTTTGCTTGCCCGGTTGGAACAGTTGCAGAGCGTGGCCGACCTGCGCCATATGCAACAACGTCTCTACGACCAGGTAGGGGTGGAACTGTCGGTGCAACCCAGCGCCAATGAAGTGCGTACTGTGCGCGGCTTTCAGATCGAAGTGGCGCAGCGCACTGGCCTGTGCCGCAAACTTCGACAATCGATTCCGGCGGCCATTCGCCGCGCCCTGCAGGCTCGCCCCGAGATCGCATATGCCCTGCTCGACGCCGAGGGTCTCTTTGGCCAGGAGGGCGGGCACCACCTGGATTCGACGCCGGGCAGTTCCCTCGACTGACCCTCATTGGGTTGCGAGCACCTCGGCTGGCCCCACCCACTCCAGCCGGGCCTCCTGGCCTGCATCGGAGCTCAGACCGACGCGCAGCAGAAAGCTGCCGGGCTCTGCCACGCGCTCCAGCTCGGCGTTCACAATGGCGAGTGTGCTCGCATCGATCTCGAACTCCACGTCTTTTTCTTCGCCCGGTTGCAGCTGCACTCGCTGGAAGCCGCGCAAAGACCGAATGGGTTGAACCACGGGCGCCACCTCATCGCGCACGTAGAGCTGAACCACCGTGGCGCCAGCAGTTTTGCCGTCATTGCGCAGAGTGACCGTCGCAGTCGCGCTCTCGCCATTGCCCAAGGTGGTTGCGGACAGGCGTATCGGCGACAGCGAAAAATCGGTGTAACTCAAGCCGTGCCCAAAGGCGTACAAGGGGCCGTTCTTTGCGTCGAAGTAGTGCGAGGTGTAATTGCCTGGGCCTTTGCCTCCATAGGGGCGCCCCAGGGCGAGTACGTTGTAATGCGCTGGCAAATGACCCACCGACCGGGGTAGCGAAAGCGGCAGATGACCCGAGGGGTTCACCATGCCGTACAACACTTCAGCCACGGCATTCCCGCCTTCGGTTCCCGGGTACCACGCTTGAATCAGTGCATCCGCATGCTCGTTGACAGCAGTCAAAGCCAGCGGCCGACCGCTCAGCACCACCACCACCAAAGGCTTGCCCGTGGCAGCCAAGGCTTCGATCAGTGCTGTCTGTTGACCGGGCAAGGTGAGCGAGGTTCGGCTCGACGATTCGTGCGACATGCTGCGCGCTTCGCCCACCACCGCCACCACCACATCGGCTTGCTCGGCGAGTTCAACGGCCTCGGCGATCAATGCCGCATCTCCGCGTGGGTTGAGTTCAATTTCGTCTTGATCCCAATTCAGCTGGTTGAGAGATTCGACAATGTCGGGATCGGCCAGCACGTTGGCCCCCTGAGCGTATCCAAGGTCAACCTCGTGCTGCGAGGCCAAGTCCAGCATGCCGGCTCTCACCGTAACCGCCTGCTCTGCCCGGCCGGCAGCTGACCAACTCCCCATGATGTCGATGTCAGAATCGGCCAAGGGCCCCACCAAGGCCACGGTGGCGCCGGCAGGAATGGGCAGCGTTTGGTCTCGATTCTTCAGCAAAACCAGAGATTGACGAGCGAGCTC
>JAJUJN010000315.1 GCA_029265335.1 Alcaligenaceae bacterium | reverse complement strand
GACCACTGCTTGCAATACATGGTGGCCGTGCCGCTCATCTTCGGTCGCCTGCAGGCCTCCGACTACGAAGACGACGTGGCCGCCGACCCGCGCATCAACGCCCTGCGCGAACGCATCGTGGCCCAGGAAGACCCTGCCTTTACCGAGGCCTATCACGACCCCGAGCGCCGTGCCATTCCCAACGGCCTCACCGTGGAGCTCAACGACGGCACGGTGCTGGACGAAGTGGTGTGCGAATACCCCATCGGCCACCGCCGTCGTCGCGAAGAAGGCATCCCCCTGCTCGAAGAGAAGTTCCGCCGCAACGTGGCGCGTCGCTTCGCCGCCAAGCAGCAAGAACAGATCTTCGAGGTGTCGTTCGATCAGCAAGCACTGGAAGCGATGCCGGTGCACGAATACGTGGATTTGTACGTGTGAGCAAGCCTTTTAGCGCAGCGCCGTACGCGCAATCTCCACCACTTCGTTGCCGCGCCCACTCAGTACCGCCTTCATCATGAAAAGGCTGAAGCCTTTCATATGCTTGAGGGTGATCTTGGGCGGCATGGCCAGCTCTTGCTTGTCGGTAACCACGTCGAGCAGGGCCGGCCCTTCGGCATTCAACAGCCAGCTCATGGCGTCGGCCAAATCGGCCGATTCTTCCACGCGCCGGGCCTGCAGGCCCACGGCCTGGGCGATGCTGTCGAAACGCGTATCCACCAGGTCGGTGCCATTTTCGAGGTAGCCCGCGGCTTTCATTTCCATGGCCACAAAACCCAATGAGCCATTGTTGAGCACGATGATCTTGATGGGTAGTTCGAGCTGCCGCACGCTGAGGAGATCGCCCATCAGCATCGACAGGCCGCCGTCACCACACAGCGCCACCACCTGACGCTCCGGGTGAGCTGCCTGCGCGCCAAGCGCCTGTGGCATGGCGTTGGCCATGGAGCCATGGTTGAAGGAGCCATGCAGCCGTCGCTGGCCATTCATGGCCAGGTAACGCGCGCCCCAGAGCGTGGGTGTGCCCACGTCGAGCGTGAAGATGGCGTCGGGCGCAGCCAGATCGCTCAAAGTGCTCACCACGTGCTGAGGGTGCAAGGGCCTGCCCTCGGGGGCCGGCTTGGCTGCGTCGGTGAGTGACTTCATCGATTTGCTGTAGTGTGCGAGCGACTTCTCAAGAAAGCGCCGACGCTTTTTATATTCGACATGGGGCAGCAATGCGGTGAGCGTTTCGCGCACGCCGGCCACCAGACCCATGGCCACCGGCACTCGTCGGCCAATGGCCGCAGGGTCGCGATCTACCTGGATCACCTTGGCCTTGGTGGGGTAGAAGTTGCGATACGGAAAATCCGAGCCGAGCATGAGCAGCACGTCGCACTGCTCCATGGCGTGATAGCCCGAGCTGATGCCGATGAGGCCGGTCATGCCCACCGAGTTGGGGTTGTCGTGTTCCACGAAGGGCTTGCCGCGCAAGGCGTGCACCACCGGCGCGCCCAGAGCCTCGGCCAGCGCCACCACTTCGGCGTGCGCACCTTCGCAGCCACTGCCACATAGCAGCGTAACGGCTTCAGCGCGATTGAGCATGGCCGCCATGGCGCCGATGTCAGCGGGTTCTGGCGCCCGCTCGGTTTGCGTGTGCGGTACCCAGGGCGGCGGTGCATGCGGCGCCTCTTGCAAGGCCACGTCGCCGGGCAGCACGACCACGGCCACCCCACGTTCTCCCAGGGCAGTGCGCATGGCACGTTCGAGCACCCGCGGAAACTGCTCCGGATGGCTCACCAGTTCCACATAGTGACTGCACTCGGCAAAGAGCGATTGGGGGTGAGTTTCCTGAACATAGCTGAGGCCGATTTCGCTCGACGGAATGTGGGCCGCAATGGCCAGCACCGGCGCGCGGTTGCGATGGCAATCGTATAAGCCATTGATGAGATGCAGGTTTCCCGGCCCGCAGCTGCCCGCGCACACGGCCAAGTTGCCCGTTTCCAGGGCTTCTACGCCGGCGGCGAATGCAGCCACCTCTTCGTGGCGGGTGTGCATCCAGCGCGGCGAACCCAGGCGGCGCATACTGTTCGACAATCCGTTCAGGCTGTCGCCAGTCACGCCCCAAATCCGTTCCACTCCTGCGGCGGCCAGTGTTTCGGCAAGATAATCAGCAATCGTCAGGGCCATCTGAGTTTCCTATTGGGTGGGAGCCGCCCTTGGGGGAGGCACCCCTGCCCCCGATGCGGTTCCATGGAATCAAAGCTCGGGCAGCGGCGGATACACCGGGCGATACGCCATTTCGTTGATGAAGGCGTCGATGTCGTTGGGGCGGTCGACCCGAGCCAGGTTGTGATCGAAGATGTATTCGGCGATGCGTGCGGCCACCTTGAGCGAGGCTTCAAAAATTTCACTTTGCGGCGGGTAGATAAGGCCAACATCGAGATAGCCAGGAGTGACTTGCTCCGACAGGGCGCGCGCTGCCACGATGAACATTTCGTCGGTCACGCGGCTGGCGCTGGTGGCATAAATAGCCATCCCCATAGCGGGAAAGATATAAACGTTGTTGCCCTGGCCCGGCACGAAGGTGCGACCGTTCAGATGCACTGGCGGGAAGGGGCTGCCGCTGGCAAATACGGCCTTGCCGTTAGACCACTGGTAGGCTTCTTCGGCTGTGCATTCTGAATGGCTAGTTGGGTTGGAGTAGGGAAAAATGATGGGCCGCGGGTTTACTTCGGTCATGGCTTCGATCACCGCCTGATTGAAGGCCTTGCCCACCGTCGAAACCCCGATGATGGCAGTGGGCCGCAGCTGGCGAATGGCCTCCACAAAATCGCTTACCGGCGGATGGTCGTGCGCAAAAGGCTTTTGGAAGTCGGCCAGATCGGTGCGCGAAGACACCAACAAGCCGTTGATGTCGTATAGCCAGCACGCCTGGTGCGCCTGTTCGGCTGGCAGGCCTTCCATCATGAGCGTTTTGGCCATCAGGCCGGCAATGCCGGCGCCGGCGGTGCCCGCGCCAAAAAAGAGAATCCGCTGCTGGGTTAGAGGCTGCTGGGTAATGCGGCAGGCCGTGCTGATGCCGGCCAGCGCCACGGCTGCGGTGCCCTGGATATCGTCGTTGAAGCACGACACCCGATCGCGGTACCGCGCCAGAATAGGCGCGGCGTGAGCAAAGGCGAAATCCTCGAACTGGATGCAGGCACGCGGGAACACCTTTTGCACGGCCACCACAAAGGCCTCGATGAAATCGTCGTAGGCCTGCCCGGTGACACGTTCGTGTTGCAGCCCCAAATAAAGGGGATCCTTGAGCAGCGCTGGGTTGTTGGTGCCCACATCGAGTGTGATGGG
>JAJUJN010000309.1 GCA_029265335.1 Alcaligenaceae bacterium | reverse complement strand
CCGAGACGATCAGAAAGGTCATGGCGCTTACCTTGAGCGCATCGTCGAGCGACTGCCAGATGACACGCCAGCGCAGCTTGCGGTAGACGATCAGCAACAGCATCACCGCTGCGCAGCCGAGAGCCGCTGATTCCGTCGGGGTGGCGAGACCGAGAATGATGGTACCCACCACGGCAAAGACAATGGCACTCATGGGCAGGATCGCCACCGCCACGGCGTGCAGTCGCTGGCGTGTCGATACGGTCGGCACAGGGTACTGTGGCGCCGCATCAACGTCGCGTCGGGCCTGCCACCAGATCACGCCAGCGAACATCAGCGCCAGCACAAGGCCCGGCACAGCACCAGCAATGAGTAAGGCACCGACGTTGATTTGCGCCAACGAGCCCAATAGCACCGCGGGCGACGAGGGCGGAATGATCACTGCCAGACAGCCCGCGCCGAGCACCGGCCCGAACGCCATGTAGGGTTTGTAATTGCGCTTGAGCATCTCGGGCACCAGCAACGAACCCAGCATGCCGGTGTTGGCCATGCTCGAGCCCGACAGTGCCGAGAACACTGTACCTGCCGACAAAGTGAGATAAGAAAGCCGGGCCCGCAAACCGCCAATGCAGAGATCAAGCGCGCGCAGCACCCCATCGCCCAACCCTGAGCGGAAGAAGACGCTGCCCATGACCAAGAACAGCGGTAGCGGCGTCAGCGAATACGACGCCACGGCTTCGCTGAAGTTGGCCACCATCTGCTCCACGCCCAGCGCGCCACCAAAAAACAGGTAGAGACCCAGGATATTGGTGAGCAGAAAGGCAAAAGCCACCGGCACGCCCAGACCCATGACGATGAACACCGTACCCACCAGCGCCGCAAATGCCAGTTGCCAGGTCATGGTTACAACCCCTCGGCAGGTGCACTGCGCTGATCATAGAGGTCGTCGAAACCGAGCAAGAAACGCAACCACTCCACGGCACCCAGACCAAAGCCGAGCACGATGGGCAGATAAACCAACCACTGCGGCATGTCGAACGTGCGAGATTCGTAGGCACCACTCTGCCAAGCCTGCCAGAGCGCGTCCCAGGCAAACGATCCGAGGTATACACACAAACCGGCACACACCAGGTACACCAACCGGGCCAGCACGGCACGCGCCGGTGCTGGCAGGGCCAGGCGCAGAAACTGCACGAACACGTGGCCTTTGCGCCGCACCAGCCACGGCAGGGCAAGGAAAGTGGTGTAGAGCAGAATGTATTCGGCGCCCGAGATTGCCCAGCGCAGCGGCCGCGCACCAAGATTGCGCAACACCACATCGCTCACCACGATGATCACCAGGGCCAGCAGTGCCAGCCTGGCCAGGGCCGCCAGCGCCCAGCTCAAGCGGCCCAGCCATGCGAATGCCTGTTCCATGCTTGCCTCAGCCGATGATCAGGGAGCGAACGTGGCGCGCAGGGCCTGCACGTGCGTATCGTCGCGCTCGGCAATGCGACCCCAACTGGTGGTGGCGGCGGTGGCGAGATAGCGCTCCAGCCCCTCGCCCTGGAGCTCGACCACCTGCTGCCCATCCTCCTCCATCGCCCTGGCAGCAGCCTCGGTGGCCGCCACATTGGCTTCGTAGGAGTCGCGCTCATACTCACGAGCCACCTCGTCGAGAATGGCGCGCGCCTCATCGGACAGCTCATTCCAGCGATCGCGGTTCATCGAGATAAGCACATCGGTTTGAAAGAATGAGGGCTCGACGCGATAGCGGGTGAATTTGTCCCAACCATAGGTCGCGTAACTCTGCACGGTGAACACATTGGCACTTACCACACCGCGCTCGAGCGAGGTATAGATGTCGCCGGTAGACTGCACCACGGCACGGGCACCCAAAGCCTCGACGAAATCGCGCTGCAAGGGCGAGGTACGTACCAGCAGCGAGCTCCAGTCGATATCGCCATTGGCACCGAGCTCGGGCTCGGCTACGGTAAACACGTTGAAACCGGTGCCGGCATCGGTGTGAGCCAGCAGATGGGCATTGCCCTTTTCAGCATAAATCTTGTTGATCAGCTCCCAACCACCGTTCTCACGCAGCTCCCAGGGTGTGATCGTGGCGGCAGAGAATGCCTCGCCTTCGGGCACCAAGTTGAGGTACAGCCCGGCCGGCGCCTGAATCATGTCGACCAGGCCACGTCGCTGCGCCTCGCCCAGCTGACCCTGCGGCACGACCTCGGGACCACCCCGAACCCGGATGCGCACCACCCCCTCACCCCGTTTGTTGACAGCATCGACGAAGGCCTGAAAGCTCTGGCCAAAGCTGGATTGCGCCGACGTGAAGTGCACCGCGTTGAGCACCTCCTCGGCTGCGAGCACTCCGGGGGCCGACATCGCAACTGCCAGACAGCTACCAGCAAAATACACACGGATATTCACGGGACTGACTCCTCCTCAGGGGTAGAAAACGAATCGCCGACAACAGCGCCGGCGGATTGCGCTCCGGTAAAGAACGCTTCCTCGGCGCTCATCACGAAATGCTCCATGCGGTCGTGCGCCAGCACGGAATCCCGACTGGCAAACGCGCCATACAGATGGTCAAGCCCGCGCATGACGACGTCGCGCACCTCGGCACGGTTCAGCGTGCCGAAGCGCACCGATTGCACATGATCGACAAAGCGACGAAGGGTCTCGGCAAGCCGGCGATTGTTGACCGCTGACATCCAGGCGTGACGAAAATCGATGTTGGCGCGCATGAAACCCTCTGCATCGTGGGCGTCCCGCGCCTGTGCGGCACGCTGACGCGCCAGGCCCAGGGCCCGCAAGTGTTCGTCGCTGCGATCGCGAGCTGCCAGCGCTGCAGCGCGCGGCTCGAGTAAACGGCGCACCTCAAAGATCTCGCGCATGTCATCGAGGTCGAGATTGGGCAGAGTGAAGCCACGCGTGGTGGCCACCAGATAGCCCTCATGGGTGAGCTGCAGCAGGGCATCGCGCGCGGGCATACGCGAAACGCCCAACTGGGCCGCGATATCCACATCCACCAGACGTTCGCCCTGAACCACCTTTCCCAAATGAATGCGCCGACGCACCTCGTCATACACCTGGCTGCGCAAATTTTGGCGCTGCCGTTTGGCTGCACCGGACGAGGGAGACGCGGACGTGGACATTGCGGAGGGCTCAGCTGGCCGAGACATACATAGGGTTCCGGAAGGGCGTACACCGCCGAGGGCATACGGGATGAAGTCGAACCGGGCATCAGCGCTGGTTGGTGATGATGACGGCAGCAATCGTATTCTTTTTATTGACCATAATCACCAAATTTTTTGAAGATCGGCCAATATTTAGGGGTTTTCCCTAACATTATCGCTAGAACGCATTTTTTTCAGTATTCTTTTT
>JAJUJN010000417.1 GCA_029265335.1 Alcaligenaceae bacterium | reverse complement strand
GGTCTTGCTCATTCTCAACCAGCTGCCCGACGTGGCGGGGCGCGAGGCGGCGGGCGGTGTGGGCGGCGCCGTAGAGCTGCTGCTGAATCTCAATTCCATTCATCTGCCCTCGTTGATCCTGGCTGCGATCACCTTGAGCCTGGCGGTATGGCTGCCCCGCACACGGATTCGGAATCTCGGCCGCTTGCTGGCAGTGGTATTGCCTTCTTTTATCGTGTTGTTGTTCGGACTGGACGGTGTCACCCTCGTGGCAGATCGCGGCGACATCCCGCAGGGCTTCCCCATCCCGCAGCTGCCGCCGCTCGCGGCTTTCACGCCGCAGGTTATTTCGGGTGCCGTAGCGGTAGCCATTATCATTCTTGTGCAGTCGGCCGGAGTGAGCCAAAGCGTTCCCAACCCCGATGGCTCGGGTCGCAACATTTCGCGGGATTTCTCCGCCATCGGCGTGGCCAACATGGCGTCGGGGCTGCTGCGTGGCTTGCCCATCGGTGGCTCGTTGAGCGGCACCGCGCTCAACGTGCTCTATGGCGCCCAGTCACGCTGGGCGGCGATATTTTCTGGCCTGTTCATGGCCCTGATTGTGCTGGCCTTCTCGGGCGCAGTGGGACTTATTACCATGCCGGCTCTGGGGGCGCTTCTTATTCTGGCGGGTTTCTCCAGCATCAACCTGCGCGACATCAGGGTGGTGGTGGAAACGGGTTGGCCCTCGTGGCTCGCGGGCGGCACCACCTTCGTCGCCATGCTTTTTCTGCCGATTCAGGCGGCGGTGGGCTTCGGCGTCGTGCTCTCGGCCTTTCTCTACATCAATCGTTCTTCCACCGATGTGTCGGTGGTGGAGTTGGTGGAGCGCGCCGACGGGCTGATTGAAGAGCGTCACCCGCCAAGGCAGTTGCCGTCGCATGCCGTGACAGTTCTTGATGTTTACGGTCATCTTTTCTATGCCGGCGCCAGAACGCTCGAAAAGCTTTTGCCGCGCGCCACGAGTGCAGAGCGTCCGGTAGTGGTATTGCGATTGCGAGGCTTGACCTCGATGGGTGCAACTCTGCTCGACGTGCTCTCGAACTATGCCAAGGGCATGCATGAGCGAGGCGGCCGCCTGTATCTCGTGGGGGTGAGCCCTGAAGTGCGAGCACAGATCGATCGCACCCGAGGTTTCGACCTGAAGGGCCCGGTCACGATTCTCGAAGCCACTGCCGTGCGCGGCGAGTCTACGCGCAGGGCAGTGGCCGACAGCAAAGCTTGGCTGGTGGAGTGAGGCTCGAACCATTCAAGGTGGGATTGAATAAATGCCGTTGTCTAAGCGCAGATGCAAAAGCGTGAAACAAGCGCATTTGGTGATGGCAGCAAAAGAAGCTGTTTCTACTTTGCTATGCTGGGAGATTGGCTTGGCCAAGAAACCGGCGCGATCGTAAGAGCGAGAGCGTCGGTTGTTCGTGTGTATTCAAGGCAGATGCAGGATAAGCAGTGCGTGAGTTTTTCTGGGAACGTTACTCGCTGGGCGAGCTCAATCACAAAGAATGGGAAGCCCTGTGCGATGGTTGTGGTCAGTGTTGTCTCAAGCGTTGGGTAAAAAATGATGAGGTCACTGTGTTCAGTGTGGCCTGCGAGTTATTGGATATCGACACCGCCCGCTGCCTGGATTACGCAAATCGCCTCAAGAAAGTGCCCAGCTGCCACGACCTCACTCCCGAAACGGTGCCCGAGTATGCCGCTTGGTTGCCCCAAACCTGTGCCTACCGGCGTCTGCACAAGGGCAAATCCCTGCCCAGTTGGCATCCGCTCTTGACCGGTGATCGCAGCCGGATGCGCAAGAAGGGTATCAAGGTGAGCACTTATGCCGTGCCTAGCGGCAGTGTGTCGCGTCGGCAAAAGGCTCGGTATGTGATCGCGCGCTTTCCGCTCAGTCAGCTGCAAACAACCAAACCCAAGGCGCGGCGCAGCGCGAGAGCCCGCAATAACGCCTAGGCAATCTGACCTGTCCAACCCGCTTAGCACCCCCTTGCTAGAATCCAGACAAGATCCCACTCCAGCCAAAATCCGCGCGCAAGGCTGATATGTCGGACTGGTTTTCATGATTTCTATGAGGTGTAAAGATGTCCAGTGAGAGCTACCAGCGGGGTATGGAAAAGTTTCGTGAACTGACCGTACCGGATGACACCAGCCCCACGGGGCATATGGATATCGGCGAAGTGTTCTAAGATGTGGCGCCCGATCTCAGCCGACTTTTGGTTGATTTCGCCTTCGGCGAGATCTACTCTCGGCC
>JAJUJN010000339.1 GCA_029265335.1 Alcaligenaceae bacterium | reverse complement strand
CCGTTCGCGTGAGAGCTGAATCTGGCGCGCAGCGTCGGCGCCATCCAGCCTTGGTAGATCGGCGTGGTCGAGTGTGTGTGAGCCCACTTCGTGACCCGCCTGCACCCAATCGGCCACCTGGTGTTCGTTCATCAACGCCGATGGCGGCACCCCCTTGGCCGTGTCCCAATGATTGCTCCCGCCCAAATGCCCTGCCACCAGGTAATTGGTGGCGGTAAAGCCCAGTTGCCTGAGCACCGGCAAAGCATATTGATGTACGTTGGCAAAACCATCATCGAAAGTGAGGCCGAACACTTTGCCGCTGCGCTCGCCGCGCAGATAGGGCAGAAGATCGCGCATGGCCAGACCCTGCCAGCCCAATGCCTTGAGCCAACGCATGTGGCGGGCAAAGCTGGCGGGCGCTACCGTGAGCCCCCGAAATGGCGTGCCGCGTGGCGGCGGCGCGTCGATCTGGTGGTACATGAAGATAGCAAGTGGGCGCGAGGGGGCAGTCGTCATGATTCGAACTCAAGGCTTCACGAGGGCGGCCAGCAATGCCGTGGCGGCACTCGGCGGGATCGTGGGCCCCGGCACAAGGCCACGGGAACCGATGATACGGGATTCCACGATGCCATAATGCAGGGTTTGTGGTTTTGCGCAGTATTCATGCCTGCTACCCCTTCTCCCCGCTCCCGCCTATGGCGCGCCTGGATGGTGGATACCGTCCGTCTGGCCGAAGCACCGACCCACCCGTTCGATGATGGCGCCATTGTGCGTGCCCTGGTACCGGGCAGCGCTCAGCAACGCGTGGCCGCCCGCAATCTGGCTCTGGCCGACCGGCTCGGCCTGCCAGCAGCAGCTGCACGATGGGTGCAAGGGGCCAAGTGGAGCGCGGTGGCACTCGCGCTGTTGGCGATTATCTCCGGTTGGCTGGCAGCACGGGCCACGGTCAGTCATCCCGCACCCATCAATCTCTTCTGGGCACTTACCGGTTTGCTGGGGCTGCAATGGGTCACCCTGATCCTCTGGCTCGTGAGTCTGGTGCCCGGCTTCAGGCTGGGCAGCGTGCCCTTGCGACTGATGCTGCGCGCCGGCAACTGGTGGTCGCAGCGCGCATCCGCGCCGGCGGCCAATGCCGGCGTCGTCCCTCCCGCTGCCTTGCTGCCACGCTCGGCCGTGGGCATGGTGCAGCGCGCCAAGCTCATGCCAGCCCTGGGCGGGCTACTCAGCCATCTCTGGTGGTGGTTGCTGATGAGTTCGGTGCTGGTCACCTTGCTGCTGCTTTTTGCCACCGAGCGCTACACCTTCACCTGGGCCACTACCCTGCTCTCGCCCGAAGTCTTCCTGCGTTTCACACAGGGCTTGGGGAGCTTGCCCGCCGTGCTTGGTTTTCCTTTGCCAGATGCCGATCTGGTCAATCGCACGGTCAGCGGCTCCACCGTCACCCCGCAAGAACAGGCCCTGTGGTCGCAATGGCTGCTGGGCTGCATCGTCGTCTACGGCTGGTTGCCACGCCTCATCGCGGGCCTGGTCTGCCTGGCCTGGCTGCTGGCCCGCCGCCACGCTCTGGCGCCGGATTGGTCCGCCACTGAAATGGCCGTGCAGTGTGCGCGACTGGGCGACACCCATGTGGCGCCGCAGATTGTCGACCCCGACCCCGGCACCTTGCCCACCACCCGCTACACGCCACCAGCAGCGGCCAGTCGACCGACGCGCCGGCACAGCATGGCAGTGGGGCTGGAACTCCCCGACGACATTCCCTGGCCGCCCGCCGACCTCGGCGACGCCACCGGCAATGCCGGCAACATGACCGATCGCGCCCAGCGCAATGCGGTGTTGGCGCGTCTGCGCGAACAGGCGCCCGACACACTGTGGATCGCGGTGGATGGTCGACAGACTCCCGATCGCGGCACACTCGCCACTTTGAAAGAACTGGCCGATCGCGCCAAAATTCTGCACCTTCGAATCTACGCCGACGGGTCGTCCGAAGAAGGAAAAGAAGAAGCGCCACGCCTCGTGGCCTGGCGACGCCGGCTCAAAGAGCTGGGGCTCCACCACACCATTACCGTGGTGCCCATCGCAGCCCCGGCCGCCACGCCCGCCGAAAGCGGTTCGTCTGATTCCGCCCAGCGTGCCCCATGACCGCCCCTCTTGACCTCGCCGTGGTGGGCCACACCAACACCGGCAAAACCTCGCTTCTGCGCACCCTGGCCCGCGATGCGCACTTCGGTGAAGTTCGCGACGAACCCAGCACCACGCGTCATGTCGAAACCCGTGTACTGCGCGTGGATGGCGACCCGGTTTTGGCCCTCTTCGACACGCCCGGCCTCGAAGCGGCCAGCCAGCTGCTCGACTATTTCGAGCAGCTGCAAATGACCCAGGGGAGAGAAGACGGCCCAGGACAGATCGAGCGTTTTTTGCATAGTCCGATGGCCCACGACGTGTTCGAACAAGAAGCCAAGGTGTTGCGCCAACTTCTGCGCAGCGACGCCGCGCTCTACGTGATCGACGCTCGCGAGAGCGTGCTGGGCAAATATCGGGATGAGTTGCAGTTGCTCAACTACGGCGGTCGCCCCCTGCTGCCGGTGCTCAACTTTGTGGCCAGCCCGCGTCACCGCGCGGCGGAGTGGCGACAGGCATTGGCTCGCCTGGGGCTGCACGTCGTGGTGGAGTTCGACAGCGTGGCGCCAGCCCTTGATGGCGAAGCCCTGCTTTACGAACGGCTGGCGTTGTTGCTGGAATCGCATTCGCCCGCCTTGCAGCGACTGCGCGACGATCGTCAGCGGCAGCGCGCCGAGCGCCGCGAATTGGCCAGCCAAGTCATTGCCGAAGTGCTGATCGACGTCGCCGCCGTACGTCGCAGTGCCCCGGTGGGCGAGCTCGAACAGACCAGCGCCAGCCTGCGCGAGCGCGTTCGTGAGGGGGAACGCGGCGCCATACGTGAGCTACTGGCCTTGTATGGCTTCGACCCCGATACCGTGATCGACGCCGAGCTGCCGCCCAGCGCACCTCGTCTCGAGAGCGATCTCTTCCATCCAGAAACGCTCAAAACCTTGGGCGTG
>JAJUJN010000171.1 GCA_029265335.1 Alcaligenaceae bacterium | reverse complement strand
TGTTCGCGGCAGAACTTGAGTGTTTCGGCCAAACGTGGGGCCATGTCGTAAGCCATACGGGCATGCAAGCCCCCGTCTTTCGACACAAAATCCGACTGCATATCCACCACGATCACGGCGGTGCGCTTGGGGTCGATTTGGGTAAAGAGATGAGACACAACTGCCTCCCTTGAAGTGCGGAAAGCCCGCAGAAGAATGCGATGCCCCTGATGGGCACGGCTTTAAGGTGCAAAAAGCATCATGAGGCACGATGGCGGGGGCGTCAACTCGGGCTATTGCCCTCAGGAACTGGCGCCAACAGGCGGGGAATCATGCTTCGCTTGGCCGCCTGAGTGCGGAGTGCCATAATTTGTAGAGCTATTTTCCATTGCTTTTCATCAGGTTTCGCAACATGTCCCAGATTCTCGTACTCGGCGCCGGCATGGTCGGCACCAGCACCGCATTGCACCTCGTTCGACGCGGGCACGAGGTGATCCTGATCGATCGGCGTGCGCCGGGTCACGAAACCTCCTACGGCAACGCTGGCATGATCCAGCGCGAAGCCATGGAACCCTATCCGTTCCCCGAGGGGCTGGGTTTTATGCTGCGTGCGGCGTTCAAGGCCGAGAACGCGGTGAACTATCACCCCAGCGTGCTGCCGTCGGCCGCTGCCGCCATTTGCCAATATCGGCGCAACTCCCGGCCGCCTCACTATGCCCCGCTCGCCGAAGCCTATGGCAAGCTCATCGAGCATTGCACCGACGAACACGCCCCGCTCATCGCCCAAGCAAACGCCGAAGAACTCATTTCGCGCGATGGCTACTACCATCTGTATCGCAGCCGCGAAACGTTCCGCAAAGAATCCGAAACGGCGCGTCGTCTGGCTCAGGAAAAAGGCTTGAAGCATCACGAAATCGACGGCGCCACGCTGGCCGAAACCGAACCCAATCTACGTCGCGGAGTGGCTGGCGCCATCCATTGGCCCGACACCTGGGTGGTGAGCAACCCGGGCGACCTGGTCACCCGCTACGCGCGGCTGTTCGAAGAAGCGGGTGGACGCTTGTTGGTGGGCGACGCCACCACGCTCAAGGCCGAAGGCGCGGGCTGGAGCGTGCAAACTGAGGACGGCCGAGTGCAGGGTGAACACGCGGTGGTGGCTCTGGGCCCGTGGTCCGACGCCCTGCTGCGTTCGCTGGGCTATCGCTACCCCTTGTTCGTGAAGCGTGGCTACCACCGTCACTACCGCAGCCCGGCCCCCCTCAGTCGGCCCTTCATGGATTCCGATCGCAGTTATGTGGTGATTCCCATGCAACAAGGCGTGCGCATCACCACAGGCGCCGAACTGGCGCCTATTAACGCGCCCAGCACCCCGATCCAGCTCTATCGGTCTGAGCGTTATGCCCGCGAGCTTTTCGATCTGGGTGAGCCCGTAGAAACGGAACCCTGGCGTGGGGCGCGACCCTGCACCAGCGATCTTCTGCCTGTCATTGGGCCGGCGCCGCGTCACCAGGGGCTATGGTTCAACTTCGGTCACGCGCATCAGGGCTTCACCCTGGGGCCAGTCACCGGCCGCATGATGGCCGAGATGATCAGTGGCGAAGCCCCTTTCATCGACCCCACCCCCTACCGCGCAGAACGCTTCGGCTGATGTGGCCTCAGGCTGGCACGCGGCCACCCAGCCATTCCAGGTTGGCGCCGCGGCCGCTGGAGGGTTGATATTCACAACCCACCCAGCCCTGGTAACCACTGCGGTCGATGGCCTCGAGCACGTAGGAATAGCGCACCTCGCCGGTGCCCGGCTCGTGGCGACCAGGCACATCGGCGAGCTGGATATGACCGATCCACGGCAGATGTTCGTGGAGTTGCCGGATGAGGTCGCCTTCGCCGCGCTGCACATGATAGAAATCCATCATGAGCCGCAAATTGGGGCAGCCCAGGCGTTGAATCAAGGCCACTGCCTGCGCTTGGCGGGTGAGCAGATAACCGGGGCGGTCCCAGGGGTTGATGGGCTCGATAAGCACTTCCACGCCCTGCTCGTGGGCCAACGTACAGGCCAGTTGCAGGCTTTCTTCGTACGACCGCCAGGCCGTATCGAGGCTGACGCCAGTCGGGGGCACGCCAGCCAGCACATGCACCCGCGCACCACCCAGGGCCACCGCGTAATCTACTGCCTGCCGCACACTCTCACGGAAAGTCTCGCGACGAGCTGGATTGGTGGCCAAGCCGAATTCGTCGGCCGAGGCCTCGCCGGGCCAGGCATTGAGGTTGGTACAAATCAGCTGGTGGCGCTTGAGTTCCGCCGCCAACTGATCGGCCGGAATGTCGTACGGAAACCAAAACTCCACCGCCCGAAAGCCGTCGGCCGCTGCCGCCGCCAGGCGTTCGAGCAAGGGCAGTTCAGGATAGAGCAGGCCGAGGTTGGCGGAGAATTTTGGCATGGTGACCCTCAGAACGGATAGTCGTAGTCGATGGTGAGGGGGGCGTGGTCGCTGAAGCGCTCTTCTTTGTAGATGTAAGCTTCGCGCGCCGTAGCGGCAATGGCGGGAGTGGCGATTTGATAATCGATGCGCCAACCCACGTTGTTGGCCCAGGCTTGCCCGCGGTTGCTCCACCAAGTGTAGCCTTCGCCGGTCGCTTCGGGGTAGAGCTTGCGATATACGTCCACCCAGCCCAACTCGTCGAAAACTCGCGTGAGCCAGGCACGCTCTTCGGGCAAAAAGCCGCTGTTCTTGCGGTTGCCGCGCCAGTTCTTGAGGTCGATTTCCTGGTGCGCAATATTCCAGTCGCCGCACAGCACCACCTCTTTGCCTCTCCGGGCAAGATCGGCGAGGTGACCAAAGAAGTGCTCCATGAATACATACTTGGCCGCCTGACGGTGCTCGCCGCTGGAGCCCGACGGCAGATACACCGAGATGATCGAGAACTCGTCGTACTCCAGCTCCAGATAGCGGCCCTCGGCATCGATTTCGGGCACGCCCAGGCCTTCGATCACCGCCAGCGGCTCACGACGTGCGTAGATACCCACTCCGCTGTAGCCCTTGCGTTCTGCGCAATGAAAGTAACCGTGCATGCCATCCGGCCGTTGCATCTCTTCGGTGAGGTCGCCCAGCTGGGCCTTGAGCTCCTGCAGGCAAACAAACTCGGCGTTCTGAGCCGCAATCCAGGGCAATACGCCTTTGCGTACCGCCGAACGAATACCGTTGAGATTCAGGGAGATGATGCGCAGCACCGGCAACTCCTGTGAGAAGTGGTGGAAGCGGACGATCATAACAAGCGAGGCAGGCGAGCCTCCTCTATGATCTGGCGCGCAGAACCCGACCCCGCTCGGCGCCATTTACAATCGGGCCTCCAAGGTTTTGCGATACTGCCTCCGCGGGGTTCACCCGCGTGTCGATCTGGCTGTGTTCCAGGCCGGCCTACGTCGCGCCCCTTGTTTTCTCGATCACCCAGGAATTCCTCAAATGACCGACGCCTCCCAGCTTCGCGCCGAGTTTGTGCGCTATGCCATCGACCAGGGCGTGCTGCGCTTCGGCAGCTTCGTGACCAAGTCGGGTCGCACCAGCCCCTACTTTTTCAATGCGGGCCTGTTCAACACCGGAAAGTCGCTGGACCGGCTGGCCGACTTCTATGCCGCCACCCTCCTGGCGAGCGAACTGCCGTTCGACATGCTGTTCGGGCCAGCCTACAAAGGCATTCCTTTGGCGTCGGCCACGGCCGTAGCTCTGGCACGGCGAGGCAAAGATACCCCCTTCGCCTTCAACCGCAAGGAAGCCAAAGACCACGGCGAGGGCGGCACCCTGGTAGGGGCGCCACTGGCAGGTCGGGTAGTGATCATCGACGACGTGATTACGGCGGGTACGTCGGTACGTGAATCGGTGGAGATCATTCGGGCCGCAGGCGCCGAACCCGCCGCCGTGCTGATTGCGCTTGATCGCATGGAGCGCGCCGCGCAGAACGGTGAGCTGTCGGCGCTTTCGGCGGTGCAGGAAGTCGCTGAACGCTACGGCATGCCGGTAGTGAGCATCGCTTCGCTGGACGACATTCTGGCTTTGGCCGAAACCGACAACGCCAGTGCGGTGGCCAGCCATCGTGCCGCCATACTGGACTACCGCGAGCGTTACGGAATCTTGCGCTCGGCCATGTGAGCCAGATAGGCCAGCAGCGCCTCCAGCTCGTGATCGCTCAGTACGCTGGGCGGAAAAGCCGGCATCTGCCGCTGCGGCCAGCGGCTCAGGCTCGCCGGGTTGCGAATGTACTGTTTCAAAAACCCCGCGGCGAAATATTCGGTGGGATTGTGCGGCAGGTTGAGGTCGGGCCCTTTGCGCGCGGAGCCCTGCCCGTTCACCGTGTGACACACCACACAGTGCGTTTGGAATTGCTGCCAGCCGGTCTGCACCAGTTCGTTGGCGTTTTGGTGCGGCAACATGGCGGGAAACCGCTCGGCAAGCGACGAAGTGACCCGAATTTCGGCTACCTGGTAAGGCCATTGTTCGGGGCGGATGTCGCCGGCCTCAGGCTGCACCCAAACCACATAAAATGGCCCCGCGCTGCCGCGCTCGGGCCCCAAGGCGGGCCAGGGCTGGTCGGGGTTCTCGATGGCCAGCATGGCGCGGGCGCCAGCCGCGTGGGATTGCAACAGCGGCTCGGCCGGCAGCTCGGCCACGAAGCCATCGAGCGCTGTCACCTGCACGGTGGCGTCGGACGGCACCCCGGCCAACAGGGCTGCCAGCGGCACGGCCTGGTAGCTCCTGGGCTGCGCATAGGCCGGATCGCCCGGGAGCTGCACCTGCACCACATCGGCGCGCGCCAGCAGCGCTTCGGAGCTGTAGCGCTCCGGTTCCTCCGACCCCACCGCCACCACCAGCTCGGCAGCCAGCACGGGCGCGGCCAACATGGCTACCCCGCTGCACAGGGTGAGCCGCAGCAATTGCGAAAACCACGCCAGTTTCATGACCGTTCTCCGGGCGCGCGCTGCGCCGCCAGTGCAAATGCGAGGTCGACTGCTTCGTAGAGACTTTGAGGATCGGCCGAGCCCTGGCCGGCGAGATCCAGCGCCGTGCCGTGATCGACCGAGGTGCGTATGTAGGGCAAGCCGAGGGTAATGTTCACACCGTGCCCAAAGCTGGCATGTTTGAGCACCGGCAGGCCCTGGTCGTGGTACATGGCCAGTACGGCATCGTAAGGCGCCACCCGCGCGGGCACGAACAGGGTGTCGGCCGGCAGGGGGCCGTCGAGTTGCATGCCCTCGAGTTTGAGCAAGCGCACAACGGGTTCGATGACGTCGATTTCTTCGCGACCAAGATGCCCGCCTTCGCCCGCGTGCGGGTTGAGCCCACAGACCGCAATGCGCGGCTCGGCCAC
>JAJUJN010000383.1 GCA_029265335.1 Alcaligenaceae bacterium | reverse complement strand
TCTTGCGTCATGCCGAGGTTGCTGCCGCCAAGTATGGCCTGAGCACGGTCGACATCCTGGTGGAACTGGGCAAGCGCCGTATGGTGGGTGGCCAAGAAGACATGATCGTGGATGTGGCGCTCGATCTCTTGCACGAACGCGGTTAACGACACCCGGCTGGCAGCAAGCTCTGGAACCCACAGAGCCTGCCAGCCGGGGTGGAGCCAGCCTTCCCTATAAGAAGGAAGGCGGCGCCACCATGAAGCAGTACCAACAAATAACAAACTCGTGCTGATTACCGTCGGCTACCGGCGGGCCAGCTCAACCCAGGAGACAACGTATGAAAAACTCCCCTCTTTCCCGCTTTTCGCGCAACCTTGCCGCCGCTCTGGCGCTCTGTGGCTTCGCCCTTGGCACGCCGGCGTTCGCCGACGACTACCCCGATCGACCCATTCATCTCACCGTGGGCTTTGGCCCGGGCACAGGGCCCGACCTGCTCGCTCGCGTGCTGGCCGAAGGCTTGCGGCGCGAACTGGGAGAAGCGGTGGTGGTAGAAAACCGCACCGGTGCGGGTGGCGTGATTGCCATGCAGCACCTCCAGCGGCAGAAGCCCGACGGCTACTCCTTGGGCTTGGGCGCGCTGGGTCAGACCGTACTCGGCCCGCTGGTGCAGCCCAACGCCGGCTTCGATATCCGCACTGATTTCGACGCCATTGCGCAGGTGGGCGCCATCGACTTCGTGCTGGTCGTGCCCTCTCAAACCGCTACCTTGGAAGGCTTTACGGAGCAGCTGAATCGGCCCGATGGCATCTTCATGGGCACCATGGGCTCGGGCACTTTGTCCCATCTGGGCATACCCGCCCTCATCGAAGTCCTTGGCGGTTCTGCCGAGCCTGTGCATTTCAAGAGCGCAGCCGATGCCACCAACGCCGTGTCAAATGGCGACGTGCAGGGCATGCTGATGTCCCCATCCATGGCCAATCCCATGGTGCAAGCCGGCCGCATTGTGCCCGTGGCGGCCACCGGGCCCGAACGCACGCCCATGATGCCCGAGGTACCCACCTTCCTCGAACAGGACGAAGACTTCGAACTCGTCGCCTGGTTTGGTCTGTTCGCCCCCAAGGGAACGCCAGAACCGATTCTCGATCGAATCGCTGATGCCGCTGCCGAAGTCCTGAAAGAAGACGAAGTGCGCGAACGCCTGCTGGCCGCCAGTATCGGCGTGACGCCTCGCCCGCGCGAGCAGTTCCGCGAGTTCGTGATGGCCGAAGCCGAGCGCTGGGAAGCGGCCATGGCCCAAACTCAACGCGTGGGCAACTGAACCGTTGCGCTCTCATTTCGAGTACCCGAGCCCATCACAACGGTGGGCTCGTTTTGTTTTGTACGCAGAGGCGCGGGTTTATACCCGGTTGCCCAGAGCTTTTTGCTCAGGGTAATTTGATCAAAGATCAGCGTCGCTCATGGTCGCCGGTCCGGAGGGTCGTGCACGCACAAAATGTCCACCGCGCCGCGGCCATGAGCGCACTCGCCGAGGCCAGCACCAAGGCCGTTCGCCCGCGCGCTCGGCAAACTCCATCAGGGCCCCTTTCATGGGGATTCGGCCGCCTCAGGTAGGCGGATTGATTTTATTCAGGACTCACCCAGCTATGGCTAAAAAACCGCGTTCCCGTATGGTCACCGAAGGCATCACCCGCACGCCGCATCGCGCTTTCCTGCGCGCTACCGGCCTCGACGACCACGACATGGACAAATCGATGGTGGCCATCATCGGCACCACGGGAGACAACACGCCATGCTCCAAGTCGCTGGGCCCGCAGGTAGACAGCACCCGTCTGGGCGTGGCCGAGGGCGGCGGTGTGCCGGTGGTGATGAACACCATCTCGGTATCCGATGGGGTTTCAATGAACCACGACGGCATGCGCATGAGCCTGATCTCACGCGAAATCATTGCCGACAGCATCGAAGTGGCCGTGCGCGGCCACGCCTACGACGCGCTGGTGGGCTTTGGCGGATGTGATAAAACCCTGCCCGGCATCCTCATGGCCATGGTGCGTCTCAATGTGGCTTCGGTCTTCGTCTACGGAGGCTCCATGCTGCCCGGCCGAACACCGGACGGCGAAGAAAACACCGTGCTCACCGCGATGGAAGGCGTGGGTCGCTATCAAACGGGCACCATTTCGCTCGAACAGCTCCACGGCATCGAACGCACTTGCGCCATGACGGTGGGCTCCTGTCCTGGCCAATTCACCGCCAACACCATGGGCATGGTGGCCGAGGCCATGGGCCTGTCTTTCTTGGGGTCTTCCACCATTCCGGCCGTCTACAGTCAGCGCCACGCCCTGGCGCGCCGAGCCGGGCGAAGGGCGGTCGAGATCGTCGAACAAGGCGGCCCTCTGCCCCGCGATCTGGTGACACGCAAGAGCCTGGAAAATGCCGCGGCGGCTGTGGCGGCCACCGGCGGCTCCACCAATGCCGCCCTACATATCCCGGCCATTGCGCACGAGGCCGGCATCGAATTCACCGCCGACGACCTCGCCGAGGTCTTCAACCGCACACCGCTCATTGCCGATCTCTCTCCTGGCGGCCGCTACCTGGCCCGTGACCTCGACGTGATCGGCGGCGTACCGGTGATTCTCAAAGCCCT
>JAJUJN010000300.1 GCA_029265335.1 Alcaligenaceae bacterium | reverse complement strand
CGCTGGCCCTTGGTGCGAACTCACCCGGGTTCACAGCGCAAACTGCTGTTTGTAGGCGTGCATTGCACCCACATTGTGGGCATGACAGTTCCCGAAGGGCGCGTGTTGTTGTCCGATCTGCTGGAACACGCCACCCAGGAAGCTCATGTCTATCGCCACCAGTGGCAAGCTGGCGATCTCGTGATCTGGGACAATCGGGCCACCTTGCATCGTGGTCGCCGCTACAATCTGAATGAGAAGCGCGAGCTGCGCCGTTCCACCACCCTTGATGTCAGTATCGCCGACCACAAGGCCACAGCCGTCGCCTAGCCCAGTGTCCGCCTAGCCCTCATGTCCGCCAAGCCCCTGCCCCGCAAACGCAACGAAACCGCCGATGAAGTGGCCGCGCTGGCAAGAGGGCTTACCCTGTTGCGGGTTGTCAGTGAGCACGGGCAGCCGCTCGGTCAGGGCGATCTGGCGCGGCTCACCGGCATCCCCCGGGCCACCGTCTCGCGTTTGGTGGGCACTCTCGTGAGTCACCGTTTTTTGCGCCAGCTGCCCAATTCCGAAGTGTACGAGCTTGCTCCAGCCACACTGGATCTGGGCAACGCCTTTCTCCGTCATTTTGATTTGCGCACTGCGATCCGCCCTTGGCTGAAAGAGCTGGCCGAGTTTGCGGGCGCAGCGGTGCACCTGGCTGTGCGCGACCGTTTCGACATGGTGCTCATCGATACGGTTCGACCTGATTCGGGCATGATTTTCTCGCGCCTCGATGTCGGTGCTCGGCTCAATATTTGCACCTCGGCCATCGGCAGAGCCTATTTATTCAGATTGCCAGAAAGCGAACGCAACGCCTTGCTGCAAAGTGCTCGCATTGCCGCCGCCGACGAATGGGCACGCATCAGCCATGGCGTTGACCAGGCTCTTGAAGAAGCGAAAACCACCGGGGTCTGCCTTTCGTTGGGCGAATGGCATCCGTTGGTCAACTCAGTCGCCGTGGCGTTTCAAGGGCCGGGAGGCCGTCACTATGCATTCAATTGCGGGGGCCCAGCCTTCGTGCTCGATCGAAGCAAACTGATCGACCATATCGCGCCGCGCATGCTCGAATGCTTGCAGGCGATCGAGAGCGAATTCGGCAACCAGGGCTTGGACGGGAAGTAAAAACCGCCCCACCAGCCTCCCCCATACGCCCTTGCGATCTGTCGCTCTGCCGTCGATCACTGTGCATTTTTTTCGGGCAATCACCGTGCGTCGTTGCGGGCAATCGAGTCTGGCAAACCTCCCGTGTTTCGTCGTATAAGCGCGATAGAAGCCGCTTAAACCGCCGGAGCACGCCATGCCAATTCACTATACGCCCCAGGCCGCCGAGCTGTTGCAATACATGGCAAGCCTCAAGCTTTCTCCGCCGCAGTCCGACGCCTTGAATGTGTCTTCGCTGTTGAGCGCCGATTTCTACGGATCAACTGCGCGCATTATCACCGCCAATTATGGGTTTGACGGTTATATGGGCGTGCCCGACCTGAATGGCATCGACGAGGCCGCTCGTGAGGCGGCCTATGCCTATGGGGTTTCGTGGCAGAATCTCGACCCCGCCCTGGATGCCACAGCGCGCGCCTACTATTCGGCGGTGAGCGCCAACATGTTCGAACTGATATACCGCGAACATGTGATTCTGGGCGACACCATTCCGGTGGTGTTCAGCCATCCCGTGTACGAACCCTCTGTGACGCCAGAGGCTTTCGAGATTGTGCTGAACACGGGCGAGGTGGTGAACCCAGTCACCGCCAGTTTCTTGCCCAACTCCGAATTCAACGAGCGCCAGACCGTGGTGCTCACCGGAGACTGGGGCAACCGGCTGCAGCCGGGCGACCCCGACGCGCGTTATCCCGTTACCGTGCGCATTGCAGAAACCATACCGCCCTTGCAACTGGTCACCGACCAAGGGCTGGTGAACGCCACCGGATTCGAAATCGCAAGCGATAACCCTTATGTTGAAGGCAATGGCCCCAAACTGGTGGGGGCCAACCTCGACGCCTACTCCAGCCTGGGTGAAGGCGCCCCACTCTGGGTTGCCGCCTCAAACGGCAACAGTGGCGCCGATCTCTATGCCGATGAAGCCCAGTTTCGACTGCGTCTTTATACCAGCGCCGGTTTTTCTCCCGACGGCATCGGCAGCCTGCTGCCTACCGATTTCGGCGAGTATTTTCTGCTGGAAGCGATCGATCTGCAGGGCCGTTCTGTATGGATTTCAGAAACCGGCGTGGACTATGCCATTGGCAACCTGGGCACCATCCGCGTGGTGGGCCTGGCCGATACTGGGCCTTTGCAGGAGGAATACAACGAGGCCTATATCGAAGACCACGACAATCAATACGACATCATCCTCACGGGCGACCCAGCGGCCATCGCCCAGCTCACTACCGTACATATGCCGTCTGCCGGAGATTATCGCCCGGTCTACAACCCCGGCGGCCCGGGCAATGATCCGGCGAGCAACCCCGATGTACCCTTCACCGTGCCCAGCTCCCCCCATTCCATCGAAATCGCACAATTGCAAGGTGCCAACCCCTATGTGACTTTTGTGGAAGTGGACGGCGCCGTATACCGCGACCCAGACAGCCAGCAACCGATAGGCGCCAACTGGGGACTGGCGGTGCATGACACCGCCACCGGTCACAAAGTCTGGCAGTATGTCGACCCCAACGGCAACATGTTCTATGCCTCTTTTGAGGTGAGCGCCACGTTTCACATTGCTCTGGATGCCGAGCATCCCAGCACCAGCAGCCGGCCCACCGACGATCAAATCGCCGGCACCGCCGGCATCAATACGGTCAGCTACCAGGGCGAGCTGGAACAATATCTGCTGAGCTTCATGCCGGACGGCGTGGCAGTGCACGACACGGTGATGCGGCGCGACGGCAGCGACTTTCTGATGTCGGTCGAACGCCTGGCTTTCAGCGACACGCATTGGGCCCTCGATATCGATGGCCATGCCGGTGAAGCGGTGGCGCTGTATGGTTTGCTCGGCCGCGCACCCGACGCAGTTGGGCTAGGCTACTGGTTGGATCAGATCGACCACCATGCCACCCAGCCGTCACTGGTGGCCGCCGTCATGGCAAGCCAGGAATTCCAAACACTCTACCAAGAACTGGATACCACCGAATGGGTGAGCATGCTGTATGAAAACGTCTTGCAACGGGCGCCTGACCTCGGTGGCCTTGAGTATTGGGTGGCCGCTTTAACCGAAGGGCAACTCACCCAGCAGGAAGTGGCGCAGTCGTTCGTGTACTCGGCGGAGCATTCATTGCAAGTTGCCGAACTCTGGGCTGAAGGCGTGGCGTACGACGCCTGGGTGGCGTAAATCAAAAGCGCGAGTGCCTGTGCCCGCGGCACCAAAACAAAAGCCCCACGCCTTGATCGGCGCGGGGCTTTTGATGTACGAGGCCCGAGGGTGGGCTGTACGACTT
>JAJUJN010000200.1 GCA_029265335.1 Alcaligenaceae bacterium | reverse complement strand
TGTCCGACAGGCCGGTCCGGGTTCCTCGCGGGTCGCTGCGGGGACGGCCCAAAGCGGACGGATGGCCGGGCGCGGATGAAATACTCCACGTCGCACCGGGGAAACCCGGAGGGGCAGCGAGAGAACCGCAAGGCAACTCTCAACAACCCCCAGCCCGAGATCGCCGCCATAAGCCCAAAATCCCGAGCGCATGGGGCGATGGACGCTTCATCTATACAAATTTCAATGCGGAGCGATCATCGCCCCCTGCCGTCCATCCCAGCAATCCCGAAGCCTTCGGCTGTCGGACGCTTCGGCACGCCATCTTCCACGAAAAAATTACCACCCCTGTCGGATTGCGCCATGCTCATGCGTCGTTACCATATCGAGGGGATACGCCCCCGCTTCCACCGAGGACAAAACCATGCCCAAGATGATTTTCGTGAACCTCCCGGTCGCCGATCTTGCTGCGGCCACCCGCTTCTACGAAACGATCGGCTGCACCAAAAATACCGATTTTTCCGACGACAACGCATCGTCCATGATGTGGTCGGACGAGATCACCTTCATGCTGCTCAGGCGCGACTATTTCTCGACCTTCACTTCCAAGCCCATCGCCGACGCCCACAAATCGGTCGCCGTCCTGATCGCGCTTTCCTTTGACAGCCGCGAGGCCGTCGACGCAATCACCGAGACTGCGGCAAAGGCCGGCGGCAAGGCCGATGTGCGCGAGCCCCAGGATATGGGTTTCATGTATTCGCGCGCCTTCGAGGACCCGGACGGCAACATTTTCGAATCCGTCTGGATGAACATGGAAGCCACGATGGCCGAAGGCTGATCCGGCCGCAACCCGCGACGCGCCAGCCGACCGCCCGGCTGGCGCCGCCAGAGGAGATTGTCCAGCCATGCAAACAACCACGCTCGCCTGTTCCTGCGGCAAGGTCCGCCTTGCCGTGCGCGGCAAACCGATCATGACCACCGAATGCCATTGTAATTCCTGCCGCGAGGCCGGCGCCCGTCTCGGCGCACTGGATGGCGCGCCGAAATTCATGGCGGACAATGGCGGGACGCCCTTCGTCATGGTCCGCAAGGATCGCGTCGATATCCTGGATGGCGCACAATACCTCAAATCCCTCCGCCTCAGCCCCGAATCGCCTACGCGACGCATCGTCGCGACCTGCTGCAATTCTCCGGTGTTCCTCGAATTCAAGGGCGGGCACTGGCTTTCCATTTATTCCAATCTCTGGCCTGAGGCGGCCATGCCGCCCATCGAACTGCGCACCATGACCAGCGACCTCGAAAACCCAACGGCGCTGCCTAATGACGTCCCCAATGCCGGCCATCAATCGATCGGTTTCTTCGCCCGGCTGCTCGGCGCGTGGATCGCCATGGGGTTCAGAACGCCCAAGGTGGAGGTGAACGGAGAGATTTGACGGCTCACCGCGCGGCCCCACTTCCCAAACCGTCGCGCCGGTGTTAATGACCCTCGCCAACCCAAACCGGCGCCGAGTCTCTCGCCGGTCATAAAACCATTCACATTCATCTGCTCTTGATGAAGGCACGAAAGGGTCTGGCCTTGGCGAAGATTATTTCCTCGATTACCGGCGATGCGGCGCTCACCTTCGATGACGTGCTGCTCCAGCCGGCGCGCTCCGACGTCCTGCCCACCGACGTCGATATCCGCTCCCGCGTCACCAAAGACATCGCGCTCAACCTGCCGATCCTCTCCTCGGCCATGGACACGGTAACCGAGGGCAACATGGCCATCGCCATGGCGCAGGCCGGTGGCATGGGGGTGATCCACCGCAATCTGACCCCCGAACAGCAGGCCGAGCAGGTCAAGCAGGTCAAGCACTTCGAATCCGGCATGGTGGTGAACCCCATCACCATCGGCCCCGACGCCACGCTGGCCGACGCCTACGCCCTCATGGACCGCTACCGGATTTCGGGCATCCCGGTGGTTGCTAATGGCGGAACGGGGGGCCGCAACAACGGCAAGCTGCTCGGCGTCCTCACCAACCGCGACGTGCGCTTCGCCAACAACGACCGCCAGAAAATCTCCGAGCTGATGACCCATGACGGGCTGGTGACGGTGCGCGAGGGCGTCAGCCAGGACGAAGCCAAAAGGCTGCTGCACCAGCACCGCATCGAAAAGCTGCTGGTGGTCGACGAATACCAGAACTGCATCGGTCTCATCACCGTCAAGGACATGGAAAAGGCCCAGCTTCATCCCTCCGCCATCAAGGACGAGCAGGGCCGCCTCCGCGTCGCCGCCGCCTCGACGACTGGCGATCTGGGGTTGGTGCGCTCGATGTTGTTGATCGACGCCGGCGTCGATCTGGTGGCGCATTCGGGCCAAACCATGACCGAGGTGGTGTCGGCCATCGAGCGCGTGTCGGCGCTCATGGGCGAAATCGCCGCCTCTTCCCAGCAGCAGGCGAGCGGCATCGCCGAAGTCAAAAGCGCGGTGAACCAAATGGACGAAGTCACCCAGCAAAACGCCTTGCTGGTAGAAGAAGCCGCCGCTGCGTCGGAGGCGCTGCGAGATCGCAGCACCTTCCTCGATCAGGCAGCCTCGGTATTTATGGTACAAAAGCGCCCCAGCCGACACGGCTGACCGGCCACGGCGTTCCCGCCCATGTTCGACTTCTTCACCCTGCTGGTCGTTATCCTATTGCTGATGGAAGCCCTGGGTGGGGTGCTACTGGTGGGCTGGTGGTTGCAGCGCCGGGGCGACAACTCCCTGGGCTGGTGGGCGCTGGCCCACGGCGTGGGTGTGCTGATGCTGTGGTATGGCTGGTATGCCGTGGGTTCGTCAATGGCGCGCATGCGCTACGCTGAATTCGGGCTGCTGGGCATTTTGCTGCTGGCGGTGGTGCCCACTTTCGCCTATCTGCTGCTGCGCTTGACACGGGCCGAAGCGGCGGTTTACCAGGCGCCAGGGCAACGTACACTTTTTCACTACGCGGTTGGCGCCAACCCTGAGCAGGCCGACCGGCTGGCGCACGATTTGCTGGTGGCGCTCACCGACCCCGACCGGCATTTCTCCCTGCAATACCAGCCCATCTTCGATGCCGAAACGCGGCATGTGATGGGCTTTGAAGCCCTGCTGCGCTGGCATCACCCCACTCGCGGCAATATTCCCCCCGACCAGTTCATACCGCTGGCCGAAGCCAACGGCAGCATCACCTCACTGGGCCGCTGGGCGCTCGAAACCGCCTGCCGCACCGCGCAGAGTTGGCCCCATCCGTGGACCATCTCGGTCAATCTATCGCCCGTGCAATTGCAGCAATACCGACTGATCCGCGAAGTGCGCGAAGTGCTGCGCGCCACCGGCCTGGCGCCGGAACGGCTGCAAATGGAGATCACCGAAGGGCTCATGGTAGATATCACCAACCAAACCATGAACCGGCTCAAGGCCCTGCGCGAGCTCGGGGTGCGCGTGGCGATCGACGACTTTGGTACCGGTTATTCCAGCCTCCAGTACCTCGAGCGTCTACCCTGCGACACGGTCAAAATCGATCGCACCTTTGTGGTGGCCATCGAGCGCGATCAAGCGGCCCGCTCCATCGCCGGCGCCGTGGTGAACCTTTGCCACGAGCTGGGCTACAACGTCGTGGCCGAGGGCGTGGAAACCGAGGGGCAGCTGCAAATTCTTGCCGAGCTCGGCTGCCAGCAGATCCAGGGCTGGCTACTGGGCAAGGCCATGGATGCCGACGCTATCGTGCCGGTGTTCGGCGAGAATCCTCTCTATGAGGCGGGGCGCGAACCCAAAATTGTCACAAACGAAGGCGACACTACTGTGGAAGTGGGCGCCGAAGGTATGCACCTGCCGGCGCCGGCGGTCCAGTGAATCGGTCGTAGGCACATTAGCGTCTGCGGGTTCGGTTTCGTATGATGCAGGCTGTGCTGTTTGTTACCAAACTGCCCACCCCGCACATGTCCTGGGGTTGCAGCTCACTTTCAACCGGCTTTCTGTGTGCCCCGCGGGGAATCTGTAGCCCGTCATGAACTGGTTTCGTCGCGCTGCGGTTGATGCGTCCGATCACAACGCCGACGCGCGCCGCCCCTCGAGTTACGTTGCCCGCCAGGAATGGTTGCGGCTGGCTTTGCGCGTGCTGGCGTATGCCCTCTACTGGCTGGCTCTGGGCGGGCTGATCGCACCCTATTGGCCTGGCTATCGATCTTGGGAGGGTGGCGTGTTGCCGGCGCTGGCTGTGGCGCTCTTGGCCGCGGCCACGCTCATACTTGCCATCCGAGGTCATCCTCGCGTTGCCCGACCGCTCTCGGTGTTGCTGTTGCTGGGCTTGTGGGGAGTGCAGGGGTGGGTAGCCAACGAAGTCATCAACGACACCACCTTGCGTTGGTGGCACATGGCGCTGGCATTGGGCTCCCTGGCGGGTTTGTTGAGTCTATTCCTGAGCCCCGCCTTTGTGCCCTCGCAGAATGTGCGTCGCCGCGCCATTCGCGTGGTGGCGGCGCTGGGCACCGGGGTGGCCGTGCTCGGCGCCACCCTGGGGCTGGAGCTCGATGCTCGTTATGCCAACTACGAGATCGATCGCTTGAGCAGCCAAACGGCTGCCGACATCCGTGCGCGCCTTACCGGTTTGATGACGCCGTTCAGCAGTTTGGCTGAACGCTGGAGTGTGGTGCACCACTTTCCCGACGACGAGTTTCGTCGCTACGAACTCCGCCAACTCCTGGCGCAGCATCCCGAGTTGCAGGACGTGGTGCTGGTGTCGCCCAACCATACAATCGCCGAGAGTTTCCAC
>JAJUJN010000194.1 GCA_029265335.1 Alcaligenaceae bacterium | reverse complement strand
CGCTATGGCGGATGAAGCGACCGCAGAAACTCGAGAGGCGCGGCACGGTGTAGCCCGTGAGCGCTCCCTCGCCGGCCACCACCGCCTGGATTTCGCGCGCCAACTCTGGAGTCACGCGTTCGTCGGCATCAATCGAGAACACCCAGTCGCCGGTGGCAAGGTCGAGCGCGCGATTCTTCTGCGGACCAAACCCGGGCCAATCGGCGCTCACTTCCACGCGAGCGCCGGCGGCGCGGGCAAGCGCTACAGTGTCGTCGGTGCTACCCGAGTCGAGCACAATCCATTCGTCGGCAAAGGCCACCGACGCCAGGCAGTCGACGATATTCTCCGCTTCGTTGTGGGTGATGAGGATGACAGAAAGCCGCATGGATCTCTTGCCGAATGGGGTTCAGTATTCCATTTGCACGGCCGGTTCACCTGCCCAGGCCGCCAAAGCCTCCAGCAGTTCATCGGGCACTCGCACACGCCATTCGTCCCCCAGACGCACGGTGCAACTGGCCGAATCGGTTTGGTACACCACTTCCACCAAAGTGCCGGCCGCGTCGGTTTCCTCGGCGGCCCGATAGGGCTCAAGGAGTTCGCGCAAACGTTGCGCATTGGTATTGCCGTTGAGCGTGATACGCAGGGCACGCGCCCTGGCTGCGCGGGCGCTGGCGATATCGTGCAGGGAATCGGCCACCACGCGCATATTGCCGGAGTAGTCGTCGTGGCTCACCTTGCCCTGCACCAACAGCAGCTGGTCTTCGCGCAACGATCGGCGATGTTGCTCGTAGAGCTCATTGAATACCGAGATTTCGAGCTGGGCCGTGCCATCGTCGAGCACCGCAAATACCATCCTGCCCCTGCGGGTCATCTGCGTGCGCACCTCATGCAGAATTCCCGCCAGCCATTGGGGATCACGCTGCGGCTGCACACGCTCGAGAGGAATCGGCACCAAGCGCCGGACTTCTTCACGCCAGGCATCGAACAAATGCCCGCTGAAGTAAAAGCCCAGCGCACTTTTTTCGTGGGCCAGAGTTTCTCGTAAATCCCAGGGCGGCACGGTGGCCAGTTCACCCTGCACTGAGGCGGCCAGGTCGTCGTCGCCAAACAATGACACCTGGCTGGCCGCACGATCGGCCTGCTCGGCAGCTTCGAGGGCGGTACCCAGGGTGGCCAGCAAGGCGGCGCGGTTGCTTTGTAGCGCGTCGAAAGCGCCAGCTTTGATGAGCGCCTCGATGGTGCGGCGGTTCACTGTATGACGATCGACCCGCCGGCAGAAGTCGAAGAGATCCGTGAAGCGGCCCTGAGCCCGCACCCGCAGAATCTCCTTGACCGCGGCGTAGCCCGTGCCCTTGACCGCGCCGAGGCCGTAGCGCACCGTACGCGGCGGCTGGCCGGCCTCACTGTGCTCATCGTGCACGGGAACAAAGCGATATTCCGATTCGTTCACATCGGGGGGCAGCACAGTGACCCCATTGGCGAGTGTGTCGGCCCAGAAAATCTGCACCTTGTCGGTGTCGTCCATGTCGGACGACAAGGTGGCTGCCATGAACTCTGCAGGATGGTGCGCCTTGAGCCAGGCCGTGTGATAGGCAATGAGCGCGTAGGCGGCGGTATGACTCTTGTTGAAGCCATACTCCGCGAACTTCTCCATGAGGTCGAACAGGGTGGTGGCCAGTTCGGGCGCATAGCCCTTCTTCTTGGCGCCCTCGGTGAAGATCTCGCGGTGCAGCGCCATTTCGTCGGCTTGCTTCTTGCCCATGGCGCGTCGCAGAAGGTCGGCGCCACCCAGGGTGTAGCCACCGATGATCTGCGAGATCAGCATCACCTGTTCCTGATACACGATGACGCCATAAGTGCTCTTGAGCACTGGCTCGAGGTCGTCGTGGAAATACTCGGCACGTGCCCGACCGTGTTTGCGGTTCACGAAGTCGTCTACCATGCCCGAGCCCAAGGGGCCTGGCCGGTAGAGCGCCAACACGGCGATGATGTCTTCGAAGTTGCTCGGTTTGAGCTTCTTGAGCAGTTCCTTCATGCCGCGCGATTCGAGCTGGAACACCGCCGTGGTGTTCGCCGCAGACAGCAACGCGTACGACGCCGGATCGTCGAGCTCGAGCTCCATGAGGTCGAAGTTCTCAAATCCAGGATTGAATTCGCGCACATAGCGCACCGCCCAATCCAGAATGGTGAGGTTGCGCAGGCCACGGAAGTCGAACTTCACCAGCCCAACGGCTTCGACATCGTCTTTGTCGTATTGCGATACCGCGCTCGACTCGGAACCGGGCTGGCAATACAGCGGGCAGAAATCGGTCAGCTTGCCGGGGGCAATCAGCACCCCACCGGCGTGCATACCCACGTTGCGGGTGAGCCCTTCGAGCGGGCGGGCGAGATCAATGAGTGCCTTGGCTTCTTCTTCCTGCTCGTAGCGCTCTCTGAACGCCGGCTCATGCTCCAGCGCCCGATCAAGACTCCAGGGGTCGGCCGGGTTATGTGGAATGAGTTTGGATAGCCCATCGCACATCAGGTAGGGCATGTCGAGCACTCGGCCCGCGTCGCGTATCACTGCCTTGGCGCCCAAGGTACCAAAAGTGGCAATCTGGCTCACGGCCTCGCGCCCGTATTTCTCTTTCACATAATCGATCACCCGGTCGCGATTGTCTTGGCAGAAGTCGATATCGAAGTCGGGCATCGACACGCGCTCCGGGTTCAAGAAGCGCTCGAAGAGCAAGTCGTAACGCAGGGGGTCGAGGTCGGTAATACCCAACGACCAGGCCACCAGCGACCCCGCGCCCGAGCCACGCCCCGGGCCTACCGGCACGCCATTGTTCTTGGCCCAATTGATGAAGTCGGCCACGATCAAGAAGTAGCCGGGAAAACCCATATCGATGATGGTGTCGCATTCGCGCTTCAGGCGAGCCTCATAAGTGGCGCGCTCGGCCTCACGCTCGGCCACATCGGGAAAGCGTTCCTGCAGCCTGCGCTCGAGCCCTTCTTCCGAAAGTTGCACCAGATAGTCGGCCAGCGACATGCCGTCGGGGGTGGGAAAATCCGGCAGCCGCGCCTTGCCCAACTCAAGCTCAAGGTTGCAGCGGCGAGCGATTTCCACGCTGTTGGCAAGCGCCGCCGGTACATCGGCAAAACGCTCCTGCATCTCGGCCGTGGAAAGCAAATACTGCTGAGGCGTGAAACGCTTGGCGCGCCGCGGATTGGCGAGGATCTCGCCTTCGGCGATGCACACCCGCGCCTCATGAGCCTCGAACTCGTCGGCGCGCAGAAACTGCACCGGGTGTGTGGCCACCACCGGAATGCCGGTGCCGTGAGCCAATTCGATACTGCCTTGCACGCAGGCTTCGTCGCCATCTCTTCCGGCGCGCTGCAATTCCAGGTAATACGACCCCGGAAATACCGCCGCCCAATGTTCTGCCAGACTACGCGCGCCCTGGATATTGCCTGCCAACAGCGCCTGCCCGACATCGCCGTCTCGCCCGCCCGAGAGCGCCAGCAGACCCGCCGAATGTTCCGCCAACCATTCACGCCGAATTTCTGCTCGCCCGCGCCAGGCGTTCTCGAGATAGGCACGAGTGAGAAGCTGGCAGAGGTTGAGATAACCCTGATGATTGCGAACCAACAGCAGGAGTCGTGCGGGGTGATCGCGATCGGCGTCGTTAGTGATCCATACGTCGCAGCCAGCAATGGGCTTGACCCCCTTTTTGCGCGCCGCCTGGTAGAAGCGGACCAGCCCAAAGAGGTTGGCCAAGTCGGTAATGGCCACGGCTGGCTGCTCGAACTCAACCACGCGGTCGAGCAGAGCGGGAATACGAACGATGCCGTCGATCACCGAAAACTCGGTGTGTACGCGCAGATGGACGAAGCTGGGAGCAAGGGTGGGAAGCGACATGGCCGAGATTGTAGCCGCGCTGCCGGCGAATCCGCACAGACTGGCCAAACCCTGCGCTAAACTCCGTGGCCATGACGGTAACTCAGCGCTACGTCGGTCGTTTCGCGCCCAGTCCCTCGGGCCCTTTGCATCTGGGGTCGGTGGTGACTGCGTTGGCCAGCTTTCTCGACGCACGCAGCCACGGCGGTAAATGGCTGGTGCGCATTGAGGATATCGACGAGCCCCGCACCGAGCCTGGAGCCGAGCAGATCATCCTGCAACAACTTCACGCGCTGGGCATGATGGCCGATGAGCCAATCTGGCACCAATCCAGCGCGGGCCGACAAGAACGCTATCGGCAGGTATTTACTCGCTGGCGCGATCAGGGTCGAGTGTATGGTTGTGCGTGCACACGTCGCGATCTGCAGCGTGTGGCGGTGAACGAGCTGGGCGAACGACCCTACCCCGGCATCTGCCGCACGGGCTTACCGTTTGGTCGCCAGCCCCGCTCCTGGCGCTTTTGGGTACCGAATGACGCCACCGTAAACTTCGTGGATCGCTGGTTCGGCCCTCAAGAGCAGCAAGTTTTCAACGCCGTGGGCGACTTCGTGCTTCGCCGCTCCGATGGATACTTTGCCTATCAGTTGGCGGTGGTGGTCGACGACATAGACCAGGGCGTTACCGACGTGGTTCGTGGCGCCGATCTTTTGAGTTCCACGGCCCGCCAGTTCCTTTTGTGGGATCTGCTGGCGGCTCGCCGACCTCGGATGATGCATGTGCCTCTGTTGCGTACCGCCGACGGTCGCAAGCTTTCCAAACAGAATCACGCGCCACCGGTCAATATCGAGCAGCCGCTGGCCGTTCTGCAGGCGGCGTGGCAGGCATTGGGATTCGAGCCCTTCCCTGCTGATGCGGTGAGCGCGTTCCAACAAGAAGCGATCGTTCGCTGGCGGGAGCAGTTCGGGCCAGCTGCAGGCTAGCCCCGAACGCCGTTCCTGCCAATCGCAGCACGCG
>JAJUJN010000384.1 GCA_029265335.1 Alcaligenaceae bacterium | reverse complement strand
GACATCACCCGCCGCGTCTGCGGCATCGTGGAGGCCGAGCTGCGCAGCAAGGGGCTCACCTTGATCGACATGAAGATCGAGCTTGGCCTGGTGGATGGCGAGGTGGTGGTGATCGACGAGATCTCGGCAGACGCCATGCGCGTGACCGATGCCCAGGGCAGTGTGCTGTCGCACGAAGCTCTGCTCAAAGCGCTGATTCCACAATAAGGATTTTGTTAGAAAGGTTGTTTTTGGCGGAAGACTTTACGAAGGGCTCCATACCTCGTCAGTTGCTATGGTTTGCCTTCCCGATATTGCTCACCAATCTGTTGCAGACGTCCATGCTGCTGATCAACAGCTTGTGGGTGGGCAACTTGCTGGGCAGCACCGAATTTGCCGCGGTAACAGTAGGCACCACGGTGATGGCCGTGGTTCTGGCATTCATATTTGGTTTGAACAATGCCACGCTGACCATCTTTGGTCAGCTTCACGCGCTCAATAACCTCGACAACATCAAATCGTATCTCAGCGCCTTCGTGCTGGTGTTGTTGACCCTGTCGCTCGCAATCGGGCTGGCGGGTTACCTCTTGATTCGCCCGCTGCTCACTCTGCTGAATACACCCGCTGCGGTGATGGATCCCGCCAGCATTTACTTGCGGATCAACTTTCTGGGCATACTTTTTTTGGTGGGCTACAACTTCATCGGTACGGCGCTGCGTGCCTTCGGCGATAGCCGCACACCCCTGTACTTCGTGTTGCTGGCCACCGTGCTCACGGTGGTGCTCGGGCCCTTGTTCATTGCCGGATTGAATCTCGGCATTGCGGGGGCTGCCTATGCTTTTGTGATGGCGCAGGCGTTGGCCTTGATTTACGGGATGGTGTTTTTGTCGGTCAAATTCAAACACCATACGTTCAGGATCAAGGTACCCAAGTGGGTGGAAATCAAGACCATCCTGGAGTTGGGGGTGCCGTCGGCAATGCAAATGATCGTGATTTCTGCAGGGATCACCGTCATTCTGTCGCTGGTGAACACGCTGGGCGCGGACGCGGTGGCGGGCTTCGGCGCGGCGCAACGCTTGGACAGCATCATCCTGCTGCCAGGAATCGCACTGAGCACTGCGGTGAACGTGATGGCGGCGCAGAATATTGGTGTGCAGAAATGGCAGCGGGTGTCGAAGATCACTCAGACCGGCATCATGTTCAGCACGCTCATCATGTTGCTGGTAGCCACCGTCATTTTTGTCAGTGCCGAAACCCTGGTGCGGTTCTTTATCCAGGATGAAGGCAGTGTGGCGTTCGGCACCACCTATTTAAAAACCATCGCCTTCTTTTACCCCTTCATTGGCTTGAACTTCATTTTTAACGGGGTGGTGCGAGGTTCGGGCGCGATGACACAGGTGTTGGTGCTCAACATCATCTCTTTGTGGCTGTTGCGCGTGCCCCTGGCCTATACCGCCACTGCCTGGTTCGGCGACATCGGAGTCTCGCTGGGCATCGGGGTGAGCTTTGTGCTCAGTTGCATTTTTTCAGGGCTTTATTATCACTTTGGCCGCTGGCGCACCAAGGAGATATTCCACCAGGCCTGAAGCCGCGAGGCGCAAACGTTGCTGGCACTTTAAGCAAGGGTGTGCAGCACTTGGGGCGGTTTGCCGCACCCTTCGGCCGGTATTACGGCTTCACAAGATCCGGGTCGAGTTGCGGCGGGAATTCCAATCGAAAGCCATGCCGGGCAAAGATCGGCTGCGGCAGGAAAGGGGTGGTGAGCACCGGGATCACCTGATACAGCCCGGGTTTGATCTCAGGCGGGAAGAACTCCACGTAGGTGGTGCCATCTTTTGTGCCATGAAACAGCACATGGCGTTCGCCATGGCGCTCCACCGGGTTGTCGTCGAGGATTCGGCTCTCGGCGGGCTGCAAGGAAAAGTTGAAAAGTGGGTACAGGCGCTGGGTATATCGCTCTCCATCGGGGCCCACGAACAACAAGTGAATTTCTCCCGCATGCACCTCTACCGGTTCGTGGCTCACGTTGTCGACGAAAAGGGTGAAGAGATTGCGATAGAAGTCGGGGTCTTCTTCGGAATCGTAGTAATCCAGTGCCCAGAGCGCGAGAGGTTCGTGATCACTGATGCCGGGCTCATAGCGCTCGCCAAGATCGTGTGTCGCCCGTAACGAAACCCAGGCTTTTTGCCGGCCTTCAGTTCCTTGGTAAGCAATTTTCATCCAGTCTTCGTTCACGAACGCCAACATTTCTGCGAGCTCGTTGCGAACGAGATAGTGCTCGGTTCGCGCGCTGTCGTTGGGTGCGCTGTATAGCCACAATTTCTCGATGGGCACCTGCCATTCGGGCCTGCCGTGCGGCTCGCCCGCCAGCGATGTCACCATTTCGTAAAGCAATTCACCGCTGCACTCCACCAGCGCGGTTCGAAGCGGCTTGAGGAAATACGGCCATTGCGGGGAGATTTCCGGCATGCGAATCTCTGCTTCCAGACAAGAGCTGGAATCGTGAAGAGTAGGGGGCGCGTGCAATGGGTGAGATTCAGCCGCAGCAGGGCTGCTTGAGGTGACCAAAGCGATGGAGAGAAGGGCTGAGCGACAAGACCGTAGCAGCATGAAGTGTTGTGACCTCGCGACGCCTGGCT
>JAJUJN010000001.1 GCA_029265335.1 Alcaligenaceae bacterium | reverse complement strand
GCTCGAGCCGATCATGACGAAACCGGCCTTGGCCAGGGGTTCGATGACGGCGTCGGCCTCAAGGGCCAGGGCGATTTTTTCTTGCAGGATGTCGAGCACGTCATCGGGCGTGCCGGCTGGGGCGAAATAGGCAAACCAGGCACCGAAGTCGACGTCGAGCATATCGGCTTCGATGAAGGTGGGGACGTCGGGGAACATCGGGAAGCGTTCGGTACCTGTCACGGCCAGCGCCTTGAGGCGGTTATCGCTCACGTAGGGGCCTGCCATGGCGGTGGTGATGAAGGCCGCAGCCACGTCTCCACTCACCAAGCCGGTGATGGCGTCGCTGGTGTTGCGATAGTGCACGCTTTCGATTTCGAAATCGGCCTCGGAGGCGAACAGCTCGGCGCCGAAGTGGCCGGGAGTGGCCGCACCGAAGGTGCCAAAGTTAATCGGCAACTCGGAACTGCGGGCCCCTTCGAGGAATTCCTCGAGGCTGTTGTAGGGAGAATCAGCCGGCACGGCCAGCACCATATTCACCCGAACGGCTTCGGTAATGGGAGCGAAGTCGGTGGTGACGTCGTAGTTGAGCTGTTTGTAGGCCGCCGGTGCGATGGCCATGGAGCCCACCTCACCCAGCAGCAGGGTGTAGCCATCGGGCTTGGCGTTGGCCACGGATTGGGCGGCGATCTGGCCACCTGCGCCCGCCTTGTTCTGCACGATCACGGCTTCGCCCAACTCACGCCCCATTTGCTGGCCCAGCGTGCGGGCCACGATGTCGGGGCCGGTGCCGGGCGGGAAGCCCACTTCGACCGTGATGGTGCGTTCGGGGTATTGCGCCGCAACGGCAAAGGGCAGGGCAAAGAGCAGACCGAAAGTGGTACCTGACTTGAGCCAACGTTGTTTCATGATTGCCTCCTGGAGTGTCTCGGTCGGTGGGCCTCGGAGCCCACCGACCATGGCGATATGCCTGTGTAAAAGAAAATGGCGACTGTGCTTGAGTTACGGCATGGCGCAAACGAAGTTGCTGGCGTCTTCGGGGTCGCCCTCGCCGGTGTATTGCGCATAGCTGGGGTAAGGGCAGAGCGGCCGACTGCGATCGGGGAATACCTGACTACCGTACGCGATGATCTCGGTTGGCGCTTGCTGCTGCTCTACCCAGTTCACCATCTGGCCCAGGCCATCAAAGCGGTCGGTGGCGGCGCCACCCTGGCAGTGGGCCATGCCGGGCACCAGATAGAGCCGGCTGAAATCTTCATGATCCTCGGGATGGGCGGCTTGCAGCCGCTGGTAGTAATCGACGCTCTCGCTGGGCGAGAAGATCGGGTCGGCCATACCGTGGACGATCATGAATTTGCCACCATGGGCCTTGAATGCATCGATACTGGCGTCGCGGTCGTGGTTGTAGATAGCGGCGAACTCCTCCATGCGTGCCGGATCGGTATCGAAATCGAAATCCAGCAGGTTGAAATCGGGATCGGGCGGAGTGAAGAACTCCCAGCGCAGAGCATCTTGCATGAGCGTGATGTGTCTGGCGTTGGCCGCACTGGTAGGCGAAGTGCCCAGGCGCCAGGCCCGCCAGTCGTTGGCCGGATGGCCAATGCCGGGATCCCAGGGCCAGTCGGTGTAGAGTGCTTCGCCAGCGCTGTTGCGCGGTGGCATCGCCACGGCTTGCAGGGCAGCGATTTTGTCGTTGCTGAGGCAGGCGTCGCTGGAGCCGTTGCAGGCCAGTTCGGTGGGCTCCCAGGTGCAGGCTCCCGGTTTGCTCACCAGACCGTCTTCGATGCCGTCATGGGCGTCGCAGGCCTCGAGAATGCTTTGTCGGACCAGGCCAAGGTCGCTGTCTGTGAGGGCTTGCGACAGGATAGGCTCGCCGCTGTCGTTGGTGGGGGCGATGGCCATGAGCTGCTGGGTGCTCCAGGCTGCCGCGATGGTGGCCTCTTTGGCCACGCTCATGGCCGGCGCCATGGCCAGAACTCCATCGAAATAGTCGGGGAAGCGCTGGGTGAACATCATGCCCTGGCGGCCGCCGCCCGAGCAGCCGATGAAGTACGAATGATCAGGCGGCACACCGTAGCGCGCCTCGATCAAAGTTTTGGCGGCCCGTGCCACGCGATCGTGAGCGGCATAAGCGTGGTCGATGCGAGCTTGCGGATCGGCGCCGAAGGAGGCATCCAAACCCTGGTGGCCGGCATCGGTGGAGACCACAACAAAGCCCTGGTTGAGAGCCGGCTCCAGGGTGGCCTGGGTGCCCAAGGCCGGGCGGATCGCGCCGTCGTTGCCGCCTCCGCCTTGATAGAGGAAGCGGCCGTTCCAGGAGTCGGGCATACGTATTTCGAAGCCGCGCGCATAAGGCTTGCCGTCTTCCCCCGTGCGGCGATCGAGGTAGCCGGTGACGTGACAGTGCGCCACGGTGCTCACCGAGGCCACCTGGGTGCCCTCGGCCACTTGCTGCGCGGTGAGGTCGGCATCGCCGAGTGGCGTGTTGACGAGGTCTGTGCAGCTGAGCGCCTGCGGTGGTGACGAATCATCGCCGCCGCAGGCGGCAAGCATGCTGAGCATGCCGACCGCGGCGATGGACCGCAAGGGTAGATCGGGTACGAAGCGCATGAATGTCTCCCGTTCACGTGATGAAGAATACTTACTCATGGTAAGCATCGCCGCCAGTGGCGGTCTGTCCTCCGAGAAAAGGACGAGCATCAGTGAGTGGGAGGCTGCAACAGCAGGCGAAAGAGCTCGTTGCGATGCCGGATGTCGAGGCGCTGGAACGCCCGGTTTCGGTAGGTTTTGGCCGTGGTAGGCGAAATCTGGAGATCGGCCGCGATGCCATCGTAGGTAAGGCCGCGCGCCAGCCGAGAGCAAACATCGAGCTCGCGCGCGGTGAGTGCGGGACACATGGCTTGCAGGCGCTGAACCAGAGCCGCGTTGGGGTCTGGAAGCTGCTGCTCAGCCGAACTGAGTGGCGCACACTCGGGGTTGGCATGGTGTGCCGTCGCCGAGCCCGACAAACGCGTGCTGAGTTCGATGTGGCGTTTGACGCAGAGAGACAGTAGATAACCCACCATTTGCAGATCGCGGAGAGCCCCGGCGGAGATGCTGGGTTGGTGATCGTGGCGATAGAGGTTGAGGGCGAGCAGGCCGTCGGGGTCGAAATTCACCAGGGATACGCGTTCGCACATGCCGTGCGGTTCGTAGATGCCGGCCCGATGCGCACGAGCGATGTCTTGAGCACGCCAGTGGCCCAGCGCCAGGTGGGCGCCCGCGCTGGCGCGCCGCAGATGATGAAAGCTGCTGTCGTGACGGTATAGACCGCTGCGATACGCATCCCAGCATTCGTTGGTGGTATCGGGCACGCCGATGCTGCCGGATAAATGCATGTGCATGCCGGCGGTGCTCAGTTGATACACCGACCACGACGCCACCGGTAACACCTGACTGAGCAGCTGCAGGCTTTGCTGGCCGAAATCGGGTTCGCCCAACACGGGCAGAAGCTGCTCGAGGGCGCCAGGGCCGCGTTCGGTTGCCGCAGGAAGAGGCAAGGCTTGCATGACACAAAAAGATTCACTGAAACGATCGTTCACTACTGTAAACATTCGAGGTGGATTTGCAATGGGTGTTTCTCTGGAGACAAACTGTGCCGCTGGGCGGATTGGTTGGTGTTGAACCCGTTTCTCGGTGGGAAATTTGAACCTCCGGGGGCGCGTGCGTGGTTTTCTAAATGCCCGGTACGTGAGAATCTACAAATGTCGGTATTTACGGCGCGTTCGCCATGCCGATTTTTCTCACCCAACCCTACCGGAGTTACATCATGCAAGCTCACGCTCTGCGTTCGTCCACACGCGTTCCTGCTTCTTTTCGTGCCAGCGTTCCGCACCCCATGGAAGTCGGCCATCTGGCCACTGAACGCTTGCCCTTCACGGTTCGAGTGGCCACCGATACCCAGGCCATGCACAAGGCGATCAGCCTGCGGCAGTCGGCGTATCAGCGGCACGTGCCCGAACTTGCCAACAAACTGCAGGCGCCCGAAAGCCACGACCTTGCGCCGGGGGTAGCGGTGCTGCTGGCCGAATCCAAACTGGATGGCCAGCCCCTGGGCACCATGCGCATTCAAACCAATTCGCACGAGCCCCTGTGGCTGGAGCAATCCGTGACCCTGCCCGAATGGCTGGGTCAGCAAGCCCTGGCAGAAGCCACCCGCCTCGGCGTGACGCTGGGCAGTGCGGGCCGTTTGGCCAAGACAGCCATCTTCAAGGCCTACTACCTGTATTGTGTGCAAGCGGGTATTGACTACATGGTGATTGCAGGGCGCTCACCGCTCGATCGCCAATATGAAGCACTGCTGTTCGAGGAGGTTTTTCCCGATGTCGGCTTTATCCCCATGCAGCATGCGGGTAACATCCCGCATCGTGTGTTGTCGTTCGAAGTTGCCACTGCTCAGGAGCGGTGGCGCGCAGCCCGGCACCCCTTGTATCGGTTTGTGTTCGAAACGCACCACCCCGACATCATCGTCACGCCGTCGCGCCAGCGGCCGCTGCACGCGCCGGTTGCAGTTGCAGCGCAGCAACCGGCCATGGCCGCCGAATGAGGCGTTCCAGGCGTAACTTTCGGGGCAACTGGCCGCCACCGGGGAGCGGCCGGTTGCCTGTTTGCCCGCACGCCATGGGTTCGGGCGCCTACTGGTTGGTCGTACATGCTTGCAAACCCGGAGTCGTCAAACAAAGCCACGAGTCAGTTGGGTGCGTTGATCGACCTCTTGCTCAATCGCTTTTCCTATTACGTCGTGCCGATCGTCCTGGCGGTCTTCACGATGCTCGTGCTGGTCCAGGCAGCGAACCCGGTCGATCGCGAGCACGCCCCCGCGCTCGCAATCCCCATGCTGCTCGAGCCCGACAACGCAGGGTGGTCGCCGGAGCAGGCGCAAGAGCAGCTGGCGATTGCGCCGGCGATCACACGTTTCGACACCCGTTTATCGGAGTCACCCGTGTGGGTGGCTCTGCCGTCGCAGCCCTCCGGCGGCGAGCCGCGGGTTTTTGAGCTGCCTTCGCGACACGCGCAGAGTCTCGACTGCTGGCGCGCAGACACGCTGGCGCCTTTGGGTGCCGGCAACCGCGCGGCCACCACCGGAACGGTCAGCGCATTTCGTGCCGGTTTTGTGGTTCCGGCCACCAGCGCCGGCGCCATTTGCCGCGTGGTGCACAGCGGTCCGGCAGTGGTCACCGCCACCTCGTGGCCCGAGGCCAGCCTGTCGCCAGCCACCCAGCGCTTCCAGTGGGGGTCCGGGCTGTTTGAAGGCGCGCTGGTCATGCTGGCGCTTTTCGCCCTGTTCACCGCGCTCATCAACCGGGAGTCACGATACGCCTTGCTTGCCGTGTGGCTCATCGGCAACCTGCGACTGGGCGGCATCACCATGGGCTGGGATAGCCAATGGCTGGGTTGGACCATCCCGCCCGACTGGATGCACATGGTGCGCCAGATCACCATCGGCGCCTATTACATCGTGACCTACACCCTGTTTCGGCAGGTGTTCGCCAAGGAACTCGAACAGCTGGGCGATCGTTCCATCCGCTTCGGACAGCGCTTGGGCGTGGTGCTGCTGGTGGCAGCCATAGCACTGCCCTTTGCTCAGTTTCTGCCGGTGATGTGGGTGATAGTCACCATCGGCGCCAGCATCATCGTGGTGTTCATGCTGCGCTGTCTGCTGCAGCTGCGCACTCGCGCGATCATCTGGTATTCGGCGGCGCTGGGCCTGGTGTTGTTTGCCTCGCTGTCCGAGGTGATCGCCGCCGCCTTCGACTTTCAGTTTTTGGTGGGGGCATTCAATAGTGTCACGGCTGCCTTGGCGGCCAGCCTGATGGCAGCCTTTGCATTCGCCGACCAGGTGCGGCAAGAGCGGCGTACGCGGTGGCGCGCCCAGGCCGAGCTGGAGCGCACCTACCAGGTAACACCCGTGGGCCTGTTTACCCTTAACGAGCAAGGTCGGTTCTTGCGAGTCAACAACGCCATGCATCAGATGCCCGGTCTGCCTACCGCGCCGCTGCATGCCACGCGCTGGTCCGAGGTGTTCGACGATGCCTCTTGGCAGAAGCTCCAGAGCCTGGCCGATGCCGACGACAACATCGAGTTCGAAGTCTCGTGCCAGGCCAACAACGAAGACGCAGTGTGGTTTTTGGTGCGCGCCGCGCGCGTGGGAGAGTGGATCGAAGGGTCGCTGCAGGACATCACCGAAAGGCAGAAATTCACCGAGCGCTTGCGCTATTTGGCCAACTACGACTCGCTCACGGGGGTGCTCAACCGTCGGGGGATCGAGCGTGAACTGAAACGCGCCCTGGAAGAAACCCGCGATCAGCCCCACGCTACCCTGGCCGTGGCGTATGTGGATCTCGATCGTTTCAAGCTCATCAACGACCTTTACGGCCACAATACTGGCGATGAAGTGCTGCGGCAGGTCTGTGAGCGCATCCAGGCTACGTTGCACGAAGGGCTGCAGGTAGGGCGCATTGGGGGCGACGAATTCTTGCTGGTGCTCCCCGGGCTGACCATGGCCGATGCCATTGTGTGCTGCCAGCGGGTGATCGACAGTATTGTGGGCCGACATTTCCAGGTGCGCACCCAGGCTTTTCAGGTGCTGCTGTCGGTGGGGCTGGTAGAGGTCACCCCCGAGCTGCTCATCAAAGATGTGATCGCCACCGCCGACCGCGCCTGCCGCGATGCCAAAGCGCGCCGGCCGGGCAGGCTCGCGGTGTACGAGCGCAATGCTGCTGCTTTTGCCGAGCGCGAGCGCGAGCTGCAGCTGTTCAACTCGCTGGGTAGCAATTTTCAAACGCAGGATCTTTTCTTGCTCATGCAGCCCATTCTGTCCTTGCACGCGCCGCATGCTTCCATGGATTTCGAAGTGCTGGTGCGCATGCGCGGGCCCAAAGGCGAAGTCATTGCCGCCGGCCCCCTGGTGGCAGCGGCCGAGGCCAACGGCAATATTGCGGCGCTCGACAAATGGGTGCTGCGCACCACCCTGCATTGGATACAAGCGAATCGAGCCCAGCTCAGCCGCACCCGGTTTGTTTGTGTGAACCTGAGTGGCGCCTCGCTCAACGACGAAAGCTTCTTGAGAGAAGTCTGCGGCATTCTCGGCGATTTTCGCGATGTGGCGCACTTGCTCTGCATCGAAATCACCGAAGGTGTGGCCTTGCACGATATCGACAACAGTCGTCGCTTCATCGAAGACCTCCGGCAGTTCGGTCCACGCATTGCCCTCGACGACTTCGGGGCAGGCTACACCTCTTTCCTCTATATCAAGGAACTCTCGGCGGATGCGCTCAAAATCGACGGCTCCTTCGTGCAGGCGATTACCCATCATCCGGCCAACGTGGCCATCATCGAGGCGATCGTGCAGCTGGCGCGCAATCTGGGCATGCGCAGCATTGCCGAATGGGTAGAAGACCACGCCACGCTGGAGTTGTTGGCCGAACTGGGGGTGGATTACGTGCAGGGGTATCTGATCAGCGAGCCGGTAGCGCCAGAACGGATTCTGGCGGCCACCTCGCCGCTCGACTTCATCACCGACCCGGCCACGCGCGAGCACATGGCTCGGGCCACCCGCGTGGGCTTTGGGCAGATCGACAGCGATATCGACCTACCCGCCGCCACGCCCTATCGCTACCATTGATGGCTTGAGCGCATAGCTTCAGGCGGTATCAAACCCCAGCAAACGTCGCTCGATGATGGTCTTGGCCACGTTTTCGGGCACCGCCTGCTCCCAGGCGCCGCGTCCGCGGCGCAGGGCCGCCAATACCTCGCCCGAATCGATGTGCAAATGTTCGTCGTCGTGGGGTTCGATGGCGAGCAGCTTGCGGTTGGCCTTCAGGTGGGCGAGCAAGTGAACCAGGTTATCGGGCACCTTCACGTTGTCGAGCGTGATCAGTTCGCGCTCATCACCCTGCTGAGGTCGGGCCGGGTACACATACACATGAGTGTTGTCGGGGAATAGTTTGCCGAACGCCTCCAGAATGCCACCTTCCAGGCCGTCGTAGTATTTCTGGTTGAAGAGGTACTGGAAGTCGCGCACCGACAGCACGATGCCGATGGGCTTCTGCGTGTAACGCCTCAGGTAGGCGCGCAGGCGGAAGTAGCGTACGTAGTCGGAAATCATCACCGTGAAGCCCTGGGTGGCGAGGAGGTCCATGCGGGCCAGAAAATCCGCACCATCCACGTTATCGCCGCTGACCAGCGAGTTGATGGTGATTTCTGCCAGGGCCACCACCTCGCTCGGCTCCACCGCCGAAACCTGACTGTATTGATGCAAGCCGGAATGCATCATGTCGATGTTTACGTTGGTCACGGGGTTGAAGCTGCCACGCATCACCAGCACCGGTTTGCGGTAGAGCAGTTCGCCCGGCACCACCACCTCACCATTCGGGTTGAAGACCACCGCACGGGTGAGCCAGCTCCGGATGAGGTGCAGGTTCATGAGCCGGTTCTCGACCTCTTCGAAATAAGGCCCGCTGAAGTGGATGAGGTCGACCTCGATGCGATCGTGGCCGAGCCCGTCCGACAGGCTTTCGATGATCCATTCGGGCTGCCCGTGATGGTAGTAGGCGCTGTGGATGAGGTTCACCCCGAGAATGCCCAGGGCTTCGGATTGCTGGGCATTTTCGTTGTCGAGCATGCGCACATGCAGAATGATGTCGCTGGGCGCCGCCCCTGGATGCAGTTGCAGGCGGATGCCGATCCAGCCGTGGCACTCGTTCTTCTGCTTGTAGCTGCGGGCGGTTACCGTGGCGGCGTAGGCAAAGAAGGTGGTGTTGCGCGGTCGGATGTGGGTGAGGCGATCCACCACTTGCGTGAACTCGTGATCGAGCATCTGCAACAGACGCTCACGGCTCACGTAGCGGTCCACATGACCATAGATGTCGTCGCTCACCGCCATGTCGTAGGCTGACATGGTTTTGGCGATGGTGCCCGCAGCGGCGCCCACTTTGAAGAAGCGGCGAGCCACTTCCTGGCCCGCACCGATTTCCACGATCGACCCATATTTGAACTTATCGAGGTTGATCTGGAGAGCTTTTTGGTCGGTGGTGAGCGAAGTGTCGCGTCGACGCATGGCGCTATCGAGCGAAGCCGTAGGGGCGGATTCCATCATATTGCAAGCTCCTGTTCTGAAGTGGCCGCGCACGCGTCGGCTGACACGGCTGAAATGCTGTGAAAACGATAAGGCGAGCAGGGTGGGCGGCCACTTAATGCCCATCGCAGCCCGCCGCAGGCGGCGAGCCAGCATACACAAAGCTTCTGATCGTATCGTGAATGGCAGTTTTGAGGTGGCCGCCCGCCTGCGGAATGCTAGAGGACGGCGATGAAGTCCATTTCGACCCGAGCGCCCGCGACCAGCCCACTGCTGCCAAAGGCGTTGCGCGCCGGCCTGCGACCCGCGGGAAAGCAACGCTCATAGGCTGCATTGAAGCCAGCCCATTCGTTCATGTCGGCGAGCATCACCGTGCACTTGACCACATTCGCCACGGTGAGGCCGTGAGCCTCCAGCGACGTGACCATGTTTTTCATGAGCTGCTCGGCTTCGGCCTGGATGCCGCCCGGCACCAGTTCCAGCTTGCCCGGCACGTTGCCGATCTGCCCAGAAAAATAAAAGGTGTTGCCGGCGCGCACCGCTTCGCAGAAAGGAACCCCGGGGGGCAGGGTGAGGCCGGAATCGAGATATTCGAGGGGAGTGGTGGATTGCGTCATGAGAAATCAACCATGAAGGGAGTTCAAGGGTTGCCGATGGCATCCAGCAGCGCTTGGATGTCGTCCATGGTGTTGAAGACCGATGGCGAGATTCGTATGTGGTTGCCACGCAAGGTGAGTTTGATGTTATCGGCTTCCAGGCGCGGTGCAAGTGATTCAGCGTTGCGGTAGGCGAAGGTGAGAATGGGTGTGCGCGTGCCTTCGGGTGTGACGCACTCGAAGCCACGGTCGGTGAGCTCGGCACGCGCAGCATCCACCAGGGGTTGGCGCCAGGCTTGAATATTCGCCACGCCGGTTTCCAGCAACCAGTCGATGCCGGCTTGTGCCGCGGCTTCTACCGCACGGGCCGGAAAGGCACCATTGAAATATCCGCCCACGGTGTCGCGGGGCACGCTTTCGAAGGGCGGCTCGCCGGTGGGGTCGAGCGGGTACAGACGCGTGGTGGGGTTCACAAAATTGGCGGTTTGCAAATACCCGTACCAAGGTCGTTGCAGTTCGGGGAGCAATTCGGGCTTCACGTATAAAAAGGCAAAGCCGAAATCGCCCATCAGCCATTTGTAGGTGCCGCAGGCGGCGAAATCGACGCCGCTGGCGCTGAGATCTACAGGAACGGTGCCCGCCGCCTGGATGATGTCGGCGTAAACCAGCGCCCCCTTGGCGTGGGCGAGCTCACACACCGCGCGCAAATCGTGCTCAAAACCGTTGTAGAGCGAAACCTGCGAAATGGCGACCAGACGCGTGCCCGGGGTGATGGCTTGGTCGAGATCGTTGAGGTTGATGCCATGTTGCGGATCCATGCGCACGATTTCTACCTCGAGCCCCTGACGCTGATACTGCTCGTAGAGGTAGAAAGATCCCGTGAAATGCAGGGCATCGGTGACCACTTTGCCACCCGACTCCGGCAGGCCCAGCGAACGCGTGACCAGATATTCGCCCATCGACGTACTCGGTGCATAGGCCAGAGCTTCTACCGGGGCATTGACCAGTTTGCCGAACGACGCCAGGGCGTTGATTCGGCCACCCGAACCGGTGAGCTTGTTTTGCGCATATTGCTGCATCGCCGCAGTGGCGCTGTCGATCCAGGGATGCACCGCAGCCGAATTGAGATACACCATGCCCTCCACTCCCGGGAAGCGACGGGTAGCCGGCAGGACGGCAGCAGATTCTGCGGGGCTTGCTGGGCTCTCGGCGGTGGCGGCTCGGGCGGTGAGGGCGCTGCTGCCCAGCCCGGCGGCCAGGGTGAGGCCTCCGGTCTGTCGAAACCATTCACGGCGTGCGGGATTCATGCTGTCTCCTGTGAGAAATCGGTTGAAGGGCACGTAACGCTGGTTGGGGTAATCGTTTGTTGGTGTTTTTCGAGTTGCGCATGCGGCATGGCGCGAAGCCGCAAGCTAACCCATTTCTGTTGAGCGGCTCAACGTTGTTCAATCGCCTCCGCGAAAGCCAACAGAGCGCGCGCCTGTTCAACATGCAGCTGCTCCACCATGCGACCCTCCACCGCAATCACACCGGCGTCGGCGGGCGCCGCTGCCCACGCCGCCACCAGTCGTCGGGCCGTGGCCACGGCGTTGGGGTCGGGGCCAAAGGCTGCGTTGGCCGGCTCGATCTGCCGAGGGTGGATGAGGGTTTTGCCATCGAAACCGAAGATGCGGCCCTGCTCGCATACGGCCCGCAAGGCGGCAGCGTCGTCGATGAGCGGCGACACGCCGTCGAGCACTGTCAGGCCGTTGGCGCGAGCAGCGTTTACCACTTTGCCCAGGGCGTACCACAGCGCACGGCGATCGGGGGTGTCGACGGCATTGAGCTCTTTCAACAGATCGTTCGTGCCCATCACCAGCGCGGCCACACCCGGGGTGGCAGCGATCTCGCCGGCCGCGCTCACGCCAGCCGGCGATTCGATCATGGCCCACACGGGCGCCGTGCTCCCCAGCGCCCGCAAGCGTTGCACGCAGCTGGACGCCTGGGCTGCGGAATCCACTTTGGGGATCACCACGCCATGCACAGGAACTTGTGCCAGGGCGGCAAGATCGTCTTCGAACCAAGGCGACCCGAGGGCGTTGGTGCGCACCAAAACCTCGCGCGAGCCGTAACCCCCTGCGGCCACCCGTTCGCAAGCCATGGTTCGAGCCTGAGCCTTGGCGTTGGGGGCCACAGCGTCTTCGAGATCGAAGATCAAAGCGTCTGCATCGAGCTCGCGGGCTTTATCGAGAGCGCGCTCGCGATTGGCCGGCATGAAGAGGACGGAACGGCGGGGCGGGAGCTGAAACGACATACACAGAAAGAGTAAGGAGCAGGGAAAGTGGCGGCGCGCACCACGCGGAAGGCTGAGGTTGCGGCTGATCAGGTGGGGGGCCAGGGTTCGGGCCGGCCAAACCAGTACCCCTGAAAGTGCCGGCAACCCAACTCGTAAAGGATATCGCGTTGCGCCTCGCTTTCCACCCCTTCGGCGATGACCTCGAGATCCAGGCTGTGGGCCAGCGAGATGATGGTGCTGACAATGGCCACGTCGTTGGCATCGTGCAGCAAGTCGCGCACCAAAGACATATCGATCTTGAGCCGGTCTATCGGCAATTGCGTGACATAGTTGAGCGGTGAGTAGTCCGCGCCGAAATCATCGAGAGTGATGCGAACTCCGGCGGTACGTAGCTCACGGAGGCGCGCCACGGTGGCGTCGACGTCGTCGATGATATCGGTCTCGTTGATCTCGAGTTCAAGACGGCTCGGGTTGGCCCCGGCATCGGCCAGGCATTGCAGAATCTGTTGGGCGCCATCGGGGCGCAGCAGTTCGGTGGCGCCTATGTTCACGGCCAGAGTGAGGTGGCTGTATTCGGCCGACTGACCCCATTGGGCCAGCTGAGCGCAGGCGGTGCGCAGCACCCAGTCGTTGAGGGCAAGTATGTGTTCAGAGGCTTCGGCAAAAGGGATGAAATGGACAGGCAGCAACAGGCCCCGGCTGGGATGTTGCCAGCGAACCATGGCCTCGTAGCCCGTCAGTTCTCTGTTTACGTCTACCTGGGGCTGGTAATGCAGAACAAATTGTTCGTGCTCAATGGCCTGCCGCAGCTCCGTATCCAGCGCGTTGCGCGCAGAGAGCATGGCCGAGACTTCGGGGTGGAACAGCCGGAAGGTGTCTCCGCCCGCGGCTTTTGCCTGCAGCAAAGCGAAGTCGGCGTGGCGCAGGATGGTATCGACGCTGTTCTGAGCGTCGGCCAGCAACACGATGCCTATGCTTACGGTGCCTTGCCACGGGTGACCATTCAAATCGTGCGGCTGCGAGAGGTTGCGCAATACACCTCGCGCCAGCGAAGAGGCTCTGGCTGCTGCGTCTTGCGGCGCCACGCCCAGATCGGGAATCAGCACCGCAAATTGGTCGCCCCCAACGCGGGCCACGAATTGGTTATGGGCCACGCCTGCTACCAGACGCTGGGCAACCTGCTGCAATCGCAGATCGCCGCAGGCATAACCCAATTGTTCGTTGAGGATCGCCATGTTGTCGAGGTTGATCAACAGCAAAGTGCCTGAAGCGGGCTGACTGCCTAACGATTCCAGGCAGTGGCGGAGTTGCTCCTCGAACTGAAGACGGTTGGGCAGGAGGGTGAGCGGATCGTGCTGGGCGAGTGGTTGCATGTCGCGCACCACGCGTTGTTGCTCGGCAATCTCGGCACTGAGACGGCGGAGTTCGCTTTGGCCTTTATGAATCTGGCGGCGCAGCCAGAAACTCATCACCAATACCACGAGCAAGCTCAGTGCCAGCACCCCCAGCAAGGGCCACAGCCAGCGTGGCGCTCCCGCTGGCTTTGCGAGGGGACTCCAGGCTTGCAGAACACTGTAATAATAGGAATCGGGCTGCTCGGTCCATTGCGCGAGTGTGGCGTCGATCTGAGCGAGCAATGCAGGGTCAACCTGCGGTGCCGCGGCAAAGAACAGCCTGGATGGTTCAAACACGAAGGGCATGGGCTCGAGTTCGGCCGCTGCCGCGTGGAGTTCGCCGTAATGTCGGTTGGTGGTGACTGCGTCGACCGTGCCGCGGCGGGCCATGTCGAACGCTTCGTCGTAACCCCGTACAGGCACCAGCTCCGCTGAAATATCCAGCTCGGCCAGCATCTGTTGCAGTTCAAATTGCTGGGTGGAGTTGGCCAGGACCGCAACGCGCCTGCCGGCGAGATCGGTAATGCTGCGCAGCGGGATATCGGTCCGGCGATAGAGCTGTGACCAGCTTCGCAGCACAGGCTGTTGGTGAAACTGAAAACGCTGGGCGCGCTCGGCAGTGAACGCGACGTCGGGAACCAGGTCGATACGACCGGCTTGCAAAGACTCCAGGCACTGTTCCCAATAACAGGGCACGCTCACGAGCGTCCATTCGTTCTGGCGCGCCATTTCCTGCAGGAGGTCGCCCAGAATTCCGCTGGGCCAACCGTTGGCGTCGAGCATCAACTTGGGCGGATTGTGGTGCACGCCTACCCGAACCTCGGTGCTGGCCGAGGCAGTCAGGCTTGCCATGCAAAGCACCAGGGCGCTTGCCCTCAAGGCGCTCCGGCACAGATGCATCATCATGTGGATCTCAGCCCGCCACGTAAGTTGAGCCATGATACCCCTCGTGGCGGACGACGGGAGGCTGGGCGGCTGTTGAACCCCAGGGGGTCAAAACGTTCCAACGGTTGGTGTTCGGTCATTCTATAGGCCGTGTACGATCAGCCCCTGGAAACCTCGGGCGATGAGTCAGCTGCCCCAAGCATTTTTGAAGGAGTGTTCATGTCTTCCAAGCGTTTGCTGGAATCTTTTGCCTTAGGCCCTTTGCAACTGCCCAACCGCATGGTCATGGCGCCGCTCACGCGTTGCCGGGCGCTCGAGGGTGACGTGCCGGGCCCGTTGGCGGTGCAATATTACCGTCAGCGCGCCAGTGCTGGCCTCATCATTTCAGAGGGGTCGCAAGTGTCGCCGCAGGGCAAGGGCTATATGCGAACCCCGGGGATCCACTCAGCCGCGCAAGTGGCGGGCTGGCAGGAAGTCACGAACGCCGTGCACGAAGCCGGCGGGCGGATCTTCCTGCAGCTCTGGCACGTGGGCCGGTTGTCGCATCCGTTGTTTCAACCGGGGGGCGCCGCGCCGGTAGCGCCATCGGCCATCGCGCCGGCGGGCAAGCTTTTCACGCCAGCGGGCGAACAGCCTTATCCTGTGCCGCGGGCCTTGGAGCGCGACGAAATTCCGCAAGTCGTGGAGCAGTTTGCCCACGCCGCTCGCAAAGCGAAAGAGGCAGGTTTCGACGGGGTGGAAATCCATGGCGCCAATGGCTATCTCATCGATCAATTCCTGCGTGACAGCACCAATCAACGCAGCGACGACTACGGCGGTTCGCTGTCCAATCGAAGCCGCCTGCTTTGTGAGATCGTGGAGGCGGTGGCGGCAGAGTTTGGCGAAGAGCGCGTGGGTGTTCGGATCTCGCCCGTGTTCACGAATTTCAGCATGAGCGATTCCAACCCCGAGGCCACTTTCCGCCATGTGGTGGAGCGTTTGAACGCCTATCGGCTGGCCTACCTGCATGTCGTCACCCTGGGCACCCCCGGATTCGACTTCACCGCCTTGCGACGGCTGTGGAAAGGAGTTTTCATCCTCTGCGGGGGTTTCGATCCTCAAACTGCCGAGGCGGCATTGGTCAACGACGAGGCCGATCTGGTGGCTTTCGGCAAGGCCTTTCTGGCCAACCCCGATCTGGTGGAGCGCGCGCGCCTGGGGGCGCCGCTCAATGTGCCCGACAAAGCCACCTTCTACCAAGGCGAGGCCAGAGGCTACACCGACTACCCCACGCTGGCGGAACTCGAAAGCTGAGATCGTACGGGGCAAGTGTCGTGCCTTAAGTTGCAGGGTTACATGCCGTAATACGTTTTGCCAAAGGTTTGGCCCAACGTATCCGAGCGCTCACCAACCCTCATTCCATTCGGGAGACCGGCATGGCCCTCACGCCCCTTCCTCCTTCAGCCGCAGTGGTAGTGGCGGCTCCAGACCAGCCCTCAGTTCCGCCACAGAACCATGTGCCGCCGGCTCATCGCGTCACGCCCGCGCTGCAGCCACAGCGTGCCCATAGCCACAGCCAGGCCGGCGCAGACGATCCGTTCGCAGCCAGCCAGAACCTGCAGCAAACGCTCGAAGAGCTCAACGACAAGCTTGGTGCCTGGAGCACCAACCTGAGGTTCGAGCTCGACGAAGACACCTCCCGGGTGGTGGTTCAGGTGGTAGATGTCGAAACCGGTGAAGTGGTGCGGCAGATCCCTTCCGAAGACATGGTGCATATGTCGAAGATGCTTGGCAAATTGCAGGATCTCGCCTTTCGGTCGCAAGCCTGAGCGCATGGCAAAGCCGGGGCGCAGCGCAAGCTCGTTCACCGTGCATTCGCTTGCCATCGGCTTCGCAATCCAGTCGAGTGTCATAAATATGTCATCTGAGCTTCATATTCCTGTCATCTGATTGTCCAAAAATGGCGGTCATCGACGTTGTGCCGCATGTCAAACACATGCAACCAGGCGGCGCAACTCGTGTTTGCCACTCCAAACATAGGAATCTGGACATGATGCTGAAGAAGCCTCTGATCGCTGCGGTTGCCGCCACATTCGGGATCGCCGCTGGCGCTGCCGTCGCTCAGGTGGATCCCAACCTTCCGTCGTACGAAACTGTCTCGGGTGTGTCGGGCAACTTGACCTCGGTCGGCTCCGATACCCTCAATAACCTCATGACGCTGTGGGCCGAAGAGTTCGCCGAGTTCTACCCCAACGTCAACATCCAGATCCAGGGTGCCGGTTCTTCCACCGCGCCTCCCGCGCTTACCGAAGGCACCGCGAACCTTGGACCCATGAGCCGCGCCATGCGCGACTCCGAAATTCGCGAGTTCGAAGATCGTTACGGCTACGCTCCCACCGAGGTGCCTGTGGCCATCGACCTGCTGGCCGTCTACGTGAACAAAGACAACCCCATTGAAGGTCTCAGCTTGCCGCAGGTCGACGCTATCTTCTCGGCCACCCGTGCTTGTGGCTATGCCAACGACATCACCAACTGGGGTGAGGCCGGTCTCGACGGCAGCTGGGCCGATCGCGACATCACCATCTACGGTCGCAACGCGGTTTCGGGCACCTACGGGTTCTTCAAAGAAAACGCCCTGTGCGGCGGCGACTACAAGTCCACCGTGAACGAGCAGCCCGGCTCCTCGGCCGTGGTGCGCGGTGTTGAGCAAACCCTGGGCGGTATCGGTTACTCCGGTATCGGCTACAAGACCTCGGGCGTTCGCGTCGTGCCGCTGGCTCGCGAAGAAGGCCAGCCCTTCGTGGAAGCCACTGGCGAGAACGCTGTCGATGGCAGCTATCCCCTTGCCCGCTTCCTCTTCGTCTACGCCAACGCCGACCCCAACAAAGGCTGGAATCCGCTCGAGGGCGAGTTCTTCCGCCTGGTGTTGTCCAAGGAAGGCCAGGAAGTGGTGAACCGTGATGGCTTCGTCACCCTTCCCGCCAGTGTGGCTGAGCGCTTCCGCAATGAGAAAGGTCTGAACTGACCTCAAGCTCTCTTATGGGTGTCCGCCAGGGCCACCCATCGTGACAACCTCCGCGGTTTCACCGCCGCGGAGTGTCTCGATGGGCGCCCTGGCCTCGTTGTCGCACCTGCTATTTGAATGGATTCTGCCGCTTGCCGGCACTGAACAAGAGTTCTCCGCATGGCTCATGCTTCATCCTCCGTCGATCGCGGTCAATCGACCCTGCTGCCCGGTCCCGAGCAGCGTGAGCGCCTGCGTCGGCGACGCAAGATGCGAGATGGTGCTTCGCGGCTGGGCGTAGCAGCAGGTGGCCTGGGTGTCATCTTCGCCCTGGCGCTCATCTTCCTTTACCTGTTCTACGAAACCATCCCCCTGCTCAAGCCGGTCTCGATGGAATTGGATGGACAATACGTGGTGCAGGCGGGCCCAGACGCACACGCGAAGCCGCTGCATCTGGTGCTGGATCGATACGAAACCCTGGGTGCGCGTTTCGACGACGCCGGCGGCATCACATTCTTCGATGCCAATTCCGGCGCCGTTCGCTCGCAATCCAGAATTCCGATGGGCGACGATGTGGAAATCGTCGGCTTTGGCCATTCCGAGAGTCGAAAGCGGCTGTTTGTTTATGGGTTTTCCGACGGCACAGTGCTGCCGGTGCGCCTCGATTGGGAGCTTTCGTATCCCGACGGCGAACGTTTGATCACGCCGCAGTTGGCCTGGCCTCTGGGTGAAGAGCCGCTGGCCATTGCCGGTGACGATGGAGCCGAGTACAGCGCCTTGGCCATCATGGATGGTCGGGGTGGTTATATCGTGGCCGCCGGCAACGAGGATGGCGAAGTGGTGATGGCCGTGTTCACCACGCGCTCCAACCTGCTCACTGGCGACTTGCAGATTTCCCGTGATGACTATCGTCTGCCGCCCATCGAAGGGTCGGTGCGCAAGATTCTGATCAACGAAACCTTGCGCAATCTGTTGGTTTTGGATGAATCCGGCACGCTGCACAACATCGATATTGTGAACCCGGCCGAAGCCCGCCTGATCGAGAGTGTGAGGCTGGTGGACGGCCACGCGGAAGTGACTCAGGCCGAATTCCTGGTGGGTTCGCGTGGCTTGATCGTGGGCGGCAGCGACGGCAGCCTGCGCGAGTGGTTTCTGGTGCGCGACGAAGCCACGGGCGACAGTCACATCACTTTCATTCGCGAATTTTCCTCACACCCCGACGCCATCACGGTGATCGCACCGGAATATGCTCGCAAGGGCTTTCTGACTGGCGACGCGAGCGGCAACCTGGGCCTGCACTACGCGACATCCAGCCAGTCGTTGAAGATGTTGAAGGCTGCCAACTCGCCCATTACCGCCGTGGCCATCTCGCCCATCGACGAGCTTGCCCTGGTGGCGGCCGCGGGCGAGGAGGGCCTGCGTCGCGTGGCCATCGACAACCCTCACCCGCAAACTTCGTTGACTGCGCTGTGGGGCAAAGTTTGGTACGAAGGCCGCAACCAACCTGAATGGGTCTGGCAATCGTCTTCGAGCGACGACGCTTTTGAATCCAAGTTCAGCCTGGTGCCGCTGACGGTGGGCACCCTTAAAGCCGCTTTCTTCGCGATGCTCATGGCGATGCCCCTGGCCATTATGGGAGCCATTTATACCGCCTATTTCATGTCGGCGCCGATGCGACGTCTGGTGAAGCCGTCCATCGAATTGATGGAAGCGCTGCCCACCGTGATTCTGGGCTTTTTGGCCGGCATCTGGTTGGCGCCATTCATCGAAAATCATCTGCCGGTGCTGGTGGTGGGAGCACTGCTTATCCCTCTGGGTATCTTGCTGGCGGGCTGGCTGTGGCATGTGGCGCCCAAGCCGCTGCGCCAGCGCGTGTCGGCCGGCTGGGAAGCCGCGCTCTTGCTGCCGGTGATCATTCTGCTGGGTTGGGTCACAGTGGCCGCCAGCCCCTGGGTAGAGGTGACCTTCTTCGACGGCTCCATGCGGCAATGGCTCACCGACATGGGCGTGGCCTACAACCAGCGCAATGCCCTGATCGTAGGGATGGCCATGGGCTTTGCGGTCATTCCCACCATTTTCTCGATCGCCGAAGATGCGGTGTTCAGTGTGCCCAAGCATTTGTCGCAAGGTTCGCTTGCGCTGGGCGCCACTCGCTGGCAGACGGTGATGGGGGTGGTGTTGCTGACTGCCAGTCCGGGCATCTTCTCGGCGGTGATGATAGGCCTGGGCCGGGCGGTGGGCGAAACCATGATCGTGCTGATGGCCTCGGGCAACAGCCCCGTGGTGAATTTCAACATTTTTGAGGGTATGCGCACGCTGGCGGCCAACGTCGCGGTGGAGCTGCCGGAAACAGCGGTGGGCTCCACGCATTTCCGGGTGCTGTTCCTTTCGGCCCTGGTGCTGCTGGCCTTTACTTTCGCGGTGAACACGCTCGCCGAGGTAGTGCGCCAGCGCTTGCGCAAGCGCTACGCCTCTCTCTAACACGACCTGGGCAAAACGATGAAGTTTGGTAATTGGTGGAAAAGCGGTGCGCCCTGGGTGTGGTTGAATGCTGGTGCGATCAGCATCAGCATCATCATGGTGTTTGGCCTGCTGGCGCTGATTCTGGTGCGGGGCTTTGGTCACTTTTGGCCGCACAGCCTGATCGAGGCCGACTACGCCATGCCCGGCCAGGCCGAGCAGGTGATTCTGGGGCAGCTGCGCAAGAGCGAGACGCTCACGGCGCAGAACCTGCGCGAGGCCGGCGTGCCGCTGCCCGAAGAGCAGCTGTTGGTGACGCGCCATTTGTTCAAGCTGGCCAACCGCGACGTCAATAATCGCGATTTTGCTTACTTTGTCGATGATTTTTTAAGCGATTTTCGGTATCCGGCCGAGGCCACGGTGTTGGAAAGGCGCCAGTGGGGCAACCTCTTCGGTACCCCGGTGCGATTGCTGGAAAACGACCAAGTGGTGGCCGAAGGCGAGGCGCTGTGGCCCGAATTGCAGCGCCGGCTCGATCGCAGCAACCGCCTGCACGACGAAATCGAACAGATCGAGCGCCACGTGATCGGGGGCATCAACCACCAGATCGACACTCTGCGTTTGGAGCGACGGCGCGCCGAGCTCAACGGAGAGCTCAACGCCGACCTCGAGGCATCACTGGCCGAGCGACGTGCCGGGCTCGACGAAACCTACCAAGAGGTGCAACAACGGCTGAACGCGGTGGTGGCCGACAGTCAGCGCGACAGCCTGGTGATGCGCACCGTGGGTGGCGAAGAAGTCACCGTGCCCTTGAACCTGATCGTGAAGGCCTGGCAGCCCAACGCCATGTCGGTGTGGCAGAAAGTGGCCTTTTACGGCGAAGCCTTCATCGATTTCATTCTGGGCTACCCCCGCGAGGCCAATACCGAGGGCGGTATTTTTCCGGCGATTTTTGGCACGGTGGTGATGGTGCTGGTGATGTCGGTCATCGTGACACCTTTCGGTGTGCTGGCGGCCATCTATCTGCGCGAGTACGCGCGTCAGGGGCCGCTGCTCAAAGCCATACGAATCTCGGTCTACAACCTGGCGGGCGTGCCGTCGATCGTGTTTGGTGTGTTCGGGCTCGGCTTTTTTGTGTACGTGCTGGGGGGCAGCATCGACCGCCTGTTCTATCCCGAGGCCTTGCCGTCGCCCACCTTCGGCACGCCAGGGCTGTTCTGGGCCTCGCTCACGCTGGCGCTGCTCACCTTGCCGGTGGTGATTGTGTCTACCGAAGAAGGCCTGGCCCGCATTCCGTCCACCATTCGTCAGGGCTCGCTGGCGCTCGGCGCCACCAAGAGTGAAACCCTGTGGAAGGTGGTGGTGCCGCTGGCCACGCCAGCCATGATGACGGGCCTGATTCTGGCGATTGCCCGGGCCGCGGGCGAAGTGGCGCCGCTCATGCTGGTGGGCGTGGTGAAGCTGGCGCCGTCGCTGCCGATCGACGGCAACTTTCCCTATATCCATCTGGATCGCAAGATCATGCATTTGGGTTTCCACATCTACGACGTGGGCTTTCAGAGCCCGCACGCTGAAGCGGCCGAAGCCTTGGTTTACGCCACGGCGCTGATTCTCGTGCTGTTGATTGTGGTGCTGAACCTTTCTGCGATCCTTATCCGCAACCATCTCCGCGAAAAATATCGCGTCGAGAGCGATTGATTCAAACGAGGCAACCTGCCATGACTACCCTCAGCTCTCCGTCAACCCAACCCACAGCGGGGGCGACACGTTCGGCGCCTGGCGCCAACGGCGAGTTCCCGCAGCCTGCCGAATCGCTCAGCGAGCTCGATATTGCCCTGACGGTGAACGATCTTGATTTGTTCTACGGCGAGACGCAGGCCCTGAGATCGGTGAGCATGACCATTCCTACCGAAAGGGTCACGGCATTCATCGGCCCATCGGGCTGCGGCAAATCCACGCTGCTGCGCTGCTTCAACCGCATGAACGACCTGGTGGACGACTGCCGCGTCGAGGGCAGCATTCGTCTTTACGGCCAGAATATCTATGATCCCGACGTAGACGTGTCGGAGCTGCGGCGCAAAGTGGGCATGGTGTTTCAGAAGCCCAACCCCTTTCCCAAGTCGATCTACGACAACGTGGCCTATGGCTTGCGTCTGCAAGGGGTCAAAGACCGGGCGCTGCTCGACGAAGCCGTGGAAAGTTCCCTGCGCCGTGTGGCGCTCTGGGACGAGGTAAAAGACCGGCTCAAGAAAAACGCGTTTGGCCTGTCGGGCGGTCAGCAACAGCGACTGGTGATCGCCCGGGCCATTGCGATCGAGCCCGAGGTGCTGTTGCTCGACGAGCCCACGTCGGCGCTCGACCCGATCTCCACCGCCAAGATCGAGCAGCTCATGGTGGAGCTCAAAGAGAATTTCACGATCGTGATTGTTACCCACAACATGCAGCAGGCTGCCCGCGTGTCGGATTTCACGGCCTATATGTACCTGGGCGAGCTGATCGAATTCAACGACACCAAAACGCTCTTCGTGACCCCGGGCAAAAAGCAAACCGAAGACTACATTACCGGGCGGTACGGCTGATGGCTCCACTCATGCCACTATCGATACGCACAACTCGCGGGAGCGGATGGCAGCAACGAGCCGGGGTGGCGTTAGCTTTGCTGCTGTGCCTGGCTTGTCTGGGGTCGGCCCGGGCAGCGAAGCCCAGCACACCGCCGGCAGCGGCGGCCGCCGAAGTTGCCACATCCAGCGAAGTTGCGGCATCGGGCGAGGGTGCCGCATCGGGCGAGGGTGCCGCATCGGGGGAAGGTACTGCATCGGGCGTAGTTGCCACATCGGATGAGAGTGCTGCTTCCAGCGAGATTGCCCCGCCCAACCTTCAGATTCGCGACCAGCTGGAACGAGCAGCGGCCCTGCGCCGCCAATCGCCCGTGGATTGGCCGGCGGTATTGGCAGCCTACCAAGCGGCAGCGGAGCTTGGTTCGCCTGAGGCCATGTCGCATGTGGGCTGGATGCACGAGAACGGCAAGGGCACCGCAGTCAACCTGAAAGAAGCCGCGCAGTGGTATCAGCGCGTGGCGGAGTCAGGTCGTGAGGAATATGCCATCAAATTGGGTTGGCTCTACCTCGACCCAGCACTGGGCCCCAATCGTGGTCAGGCCGAGGCCTGGTTCGAGCAAGCGATCGAGCAACATGACTCCGCCGATGCGCGGGTGGCGCTGGCTTCGGTATGGGTGGCCGATGCCCAGGGCGGCAACAGCAGCCGCCTGATCGAGGCCCATCAACTGCTTGAGCAGGCCCTGGATCAGAATCACCCCCTGGGTTCTTATTTTCTGGCGCGAATTCATGTGGAGGGCATAGGCAACTATCCTGCCACTGAGAAATCACGGCTCGAGTACACGCAGTTGGCGGCCCAGGCCGGCCACGCCCCGATGCAGCTGTGGCTTGCCCAGCGTTATTTGAATGGCAACGGCGTGAGCCCTGATCGAATCGCGGCAGCCACATGGGCTGCCCTGGCCGCCGCTCAAGGAGAAGCAGAGGGCGTGGCCCTGCATCAAGCTCTGCAAGCGGAGCTCGATGCCGAAGAGCGCAAAGAAGTGCTGCAAGCCACTCTGGCCTGGGCGCTGGCGCACGAACAAGCGCCGCGCGTGCGTGCCGCTACGCCGCAAACTCCATGAACTCTCCGATTGCGCGGGCACTGATCGCCAGTGTGGTGATTCTCGTGGGCATCTTCTTTGCCTGGCGGGCGTTTCAGCCTGAGGGAGAATGGTCGGCGGCCGATCAACAGCTGCTGGCCGAGCTCAACGCTGCCGAAGGTCTGGCCTTGCGTTTGCGCGAAGCCCAACGGCCCGGCGTGGTGGAGTTGTCCTCGGGCGTTTTGGTGGAAGTTCTGGAAACCGGATCGGGGCATCAGCCAGCCGCCGACGACTGGGTGCAATAGCATTACCGCGCCTTTCATCACTATGGCCGCGTGTATGCCGACTCTTG
>JAJUJN010000498.1 GCA_029265335.1 Alcaligenaceae bacterium | reverse complement strand
GGCCGTTGTAATACACCGCCGAGCTCGTGCTGCTACTGCTGCTGCTGGCGGCGCCGGCAGAGGTGGATTCTGTGGCGATCGATTCGGGCGCCGGCTCGATGGCGCGGAGCGTGGCGTGAAAGCGGCGACCAGGCTCGCCAAGGATGGAGAAATACACGGGCATGCCGGGCTGCACGCGAATCACGTCGGCTTCGGAGATCTCGGCTTTGACGGTGAGTTCGTCGAGCTGCGCCATGCGTACGATCGTGGGCGCCTGCTGGGCGGCATTAAGGGTTTGCCCTTCTTTGGCCACTTCGGCCACGATGGTACCGGACATGGGCGCGGTGATTCGCGTGTAACCCAGGTTGACACGCGCGGTATCCACGGCGATCTCAGCCTGGGCCAGCTCGGCCTCGAGGGCAGCAACCTCGGCTTCGATCGTGGCCAGTGCGGCTTCGGCCTCTTCGAACGCCTGTTGCGAACTGGCCTGACGCGCCAGCATCTGGCGCTGGCGTTCGAATTCACGCTGGGCGCGCTTGAGATTGGCTTGTTGCGCAGCCTGGCGAGCCTTCACCGAACGCAGCGCGGCTTCGGCAGTGCGCAAGGCGTTCTGCTGCGTCATCGAATCGATTTCGGCAATGAGATCGCCAGCCTGCACTCGGTCGCCCGTTTGCACAGCTAGATGCTTGAGCTGCCCAGAGGCTTGCGCGCCCACACTGACCAAGTTGCGGGCCTCAAGCGTACCCGCGGCGAGCACGGTATTTTGAATGTTGCCCACCCGAGCCGTGGCGGTGGGCGGCGGCTCGGGCGGGGCAGGCATGAACCACATCCGCCAGATCGCCAGGGCCAAGAGCGCCAATAATGCTGCGCCCAATAAATAGCGCCAGGTTCGATTCCGTTTGGTGGGTTTCATGCAACCGTTGAAAGAGCGATCAAAAGACCAGGGACAAAGGTGGGATTATGGCACTGCGCGATGGCGCATTTGGCCGCGACGTTCAGCGCGATTCTTGCGCCAGGTTCTCAACTGATCGCGTTGCTCGTCGGTGAACACCTGGGCCATGTCGAAGTGCAACTGTGCCCGCAAGAGATGACCGCGGGCCTGGGCCTCGGCCAGAGCCTGGCTGGCTTTTTCGGCCGCTGTTTTATCGAACTTCTCGGCACGCGCAAGTTCCCGCAGCGCCTGACGATGGGTGCGGGCTTCGATCCGGGCGGCGCGCAGCTCGGGTTGGGCTGAATGACGCAACTCGAACAGTCGATCGCGCTGTTCTTGTGTTAGCTCGAGCCGGTCGAGGGCGCGTTCCGCCCGATCGCGAAAGCCGGGGGCAAAACGTTGGAAGTCGTAGGCGCCGTGCATCATCATGCCATGACCTGTGGGACCCTGCTGGGCATGCGGATGTCGATGGTGCTTGTGGTGTTGGCCCTCTGTTTTGACTTGGGCCTGAGCGGTGGCAACGAGCGCGGCGGCGGCGAAAATGGCCGCCAGAGCTAGGGCTTTGGGTTGGTGCAGAATATTCATCGCGGTACCTCCAAAGAAGAGTGACGTGTATCGACACGAGGCGAGTCGCTGTGCCGTGATGACAGAGTACGTAGAGAATTTGTGGGAAGTTTGAGGGAAATGTGGAGAAATTGTGGAGGAGGTCCCGGCTCGCCGCGAAAGCG
>JAJUJN010000469.1 GCA_029265335.1 Alcaligenaceae bacterium | reverse complement strand
CTCCTGAAGAACACGCCCACGCTGCAGGTCTTGATTGTTGGCCATACCGACGCGCAGGGCAGCCTGCAATACAACCGCGACCTTTCCATGCGGCGCGCCCGCTCCATTGTGAAGGTGCTGGCCGAGGAGTACGGCATCGAGCCCCACCGTTTGACCGCGGAAGGGGTGGGCATGGCCTCGCCGGTCGCCTCGAACCGAAGCGAGGAAGGGAGGGAAAAAAACCGTCGGGTGGAGTTGGTGGATCTGGGCCGCTGAGTAGAGGCTAAGGCTGGCTTGCGGCAATCACCTTGCGCAAACCATCCAGCTCGGCGCCGTCGGCCGTCTGCCAGTCGCCGCAGAATTCATATTCCACCCGCTGCGCCTGGGCGAGCTCTTGCCACATTCGGGGCTCAACTTCGGCTTGCACCATGGTCGACACCACAAACCGTTCCGAAACATTGTTGCCTACCAAGACGACTACCGGATCCGGCGTGTAGTCGGTGGGGGCCACGGGCATACGACTCGAAGTGGTGAGGGCGCGAACCACAAGGCTCAGGATAGGCAGCACCCTGGCGTTGCCATCGACCACCAGATTCAGCTGGCGGCACTGCAGGCGCAGTCGCTCCTGCTCGGCGCGCGTCTGTTCGTAAATTGCGGGCGCGGTCAGTGGCGACGGTTCGTCATGACGCAGCACCAGGCGACGCTGGGTTCTGCCATCGTGATAATGCATGGCGCGCGCGCTGAGTGTGTGGCCCGAGGGCCAATGGTTGCCTTGCGCATCTGTGCTGTAGCGCATGCTCCAGCTGGCAACTTCTCGCTTCTGTAGAAAGTCGTTGTTGTGGGGGGCAAACCGTACCTCGTGCGTGACGCGGGGCTCGGGGGTGGCAGCGCAGCCCCCCAAAAAAACTGCCATTGTGAGATAGCATCCAAGTTTCATCCACATGATGGTTACACCCGCAACAGGGCAGGGCCTCAAGTGTCGAGCGACCGGAAATGCCAATGCAGAATCCTGCGCTCCACCAGCAGAAAGCCTCGGTTGATCAGGTAACCGAGTATTGAAAGCACGATCACCGCGCCGTACAAGGCGTCGGCGCGCATGGCGAACTCCATGGTGAGAATGTACTCACCGATGCCGCCCATGCCCGCTATCATTTCGGCAATCACGGTAACCACCAGCGCCATGGCCACCGCGGTGCGCACACCGGCGGTAATGTAGGGCACCGTGCTGGGCAGCACGATTTTCCATATCGTGGCCCAGCGCCCCAAGCCAAAGGTTCTGCCTGTCATCACCAGAGTATTGTCCACACTTTTTACGCCGCCGTAAGTATTCACGAAGACTGGCGCCATCACGGCCAGCGACACCACCGTAATCTTGAGTGCGTCGCCCAGCCCCAGCAGCAGGATGAAAGGCGGCAACAGGGCCGGGGCCGGCAAGGTTCGTTGAATTTCTATGATTGGTCGCAGCGCCCAATCCAGCCAACGGAACTGGCCCAGTAAAAGACCCAACAAAATGCCCACCGCCGAGCCGATGAACAGACCCGAAAACATCCGGTAAAAAGTTACCCAGAGGGCCAAGCCGAGATCCCCGCGCAACCCGCGTAACGCCTCCAGGATCACCTGTGAGAACGGCGGCCAGTTGTCGCTCACCACCCAGCCGGCACGAGCCGACAGCTCCCAAAGGCAGAGCAGCACGATGACCAGCAAAAATCCCGACCAGCGCCGGGCCGAACGCTTGGGCGGGCGCGTTTGCGCAGGTAGGCTCACAGTAGGTTCGTGAGCCTTTGCCGAAGGTGACACCACACTCATTGCATCGCTTCGGGGGTGATCACGGTGGTGACGTCG
>JAJUJN010000095.1 GCA_029265335.1 Alcaligenaceae bacterium | reverse complement strand
CTTTCTGCCCGATATGTATGTGCCCTGCGACGTCTGCCACGGCTTGCGCTATAACCGCGAAACGCTGGAAATCCGCTACCGCGGTCGCAACATCAGCGAAATTCTCGACCTCACCGTCGACGAAGCCCTCGAGGTTTTCAGCGCCGTGCCGGCCCTCAAGCGCAAGCTGGCCACCCTCACGGCCGTGGGTCTGGGCTATATCCGCCTGGGGCAAAGCGCCACCACCCTATCGGGTGGCGAAGCACAACGGGTGAAGCTCTCGCTGGAGCTCTCGCGCCGAGGCACCGGAAGCACGCTGTATATCCTCGACGAACCCACCACCGGCCTGCATTTTCACGACATCGCCATGCTGCTCAAGGTGCTGAATCAGCTGGTGGATGCCGGCAACACCGTGGTGGTAATCGAACACAATCTCGACGTTCTCAAAACCGCCGACTGGTTGGTGGATCTTGGCCCCGAAGGTGGCAGCGGCGGTGGCCGCATCGTGGTGAGCGGCACACCGGAAACCGTGGCGGCCCATCCCGAAAGCCATACCGGCCGCTACTTGAGCCGAGTGCTGCACCCCGAGGGCGAGCCCGCCTGAAACCCATCCCTGGGCGACTCTGCAAGCCGGGTTTACTTACAGCGGCAGCGCCCGGGGGCCCGTCTTCTTGACGGCGCCCAGGGGCCCCGCCTGATATGCGCGCGTCAGTGCCTGAGTTGCGCGCGTCAGTTCTTATCGAAGGTACAGACCGAGAACAGGGGCGTACCGGTGGCCCTTACGGCGTCGGAGCCGCCCAGATAAGGCAGATCGATGATGGTGGCCGCTTCTATCACGTTGGCGCCCAGGCGTTGCAGCAGCTTCATGGCCGCCACCATGGTGCCCCCGGTGGCGATGAGGTCGTCGATGAGCAGCACGCGCTGGCCCGGTCGCACGGCGTCGGCGTGCATTTCTACCGTGGCGCTGCCATATTCCAGCTGATACTCTTCGGCGAGCGTCATATAGGGCAACTTGCCTTTTTTGCGCACCGGCACAAAGCCCAGGTTGAGCTCGTACGAAAGCACGCTGCCCACGATGAACCCGCGAGCGTCTACCCCGGCCACCAGATCCAGCCGCCGATTCATATAGCGATACACCAACAGGTCGATCAGCAGACGAAAACTACGGGGGTCTTGCAGCACCGGCGTGATATCGCGAAACATCACACCAGGTGTCGGCCAGTCGGGTACGGTACGTATCCGCTCGCGAATAAACTCGGCGTTGGGTTGCATGGTGAAAATCCTGAGAAAATAGGCGTTCGAGCGAAATTGAACGCTCGTGCGATGATAACCGGCATCATCCGACTTCGTCAGAAAGAGCCGCAAAAGACGCCCGATATTGTATTGATATGCCCCACCCTCCTTCCGTGAGCGCGCCCGCTCCCTCTTCTGCCGACAGCATCGCCAGCGGTCGTCGCACCCTGCGCATCGAGGCCGATGCCGTCTACGCGCTTGCCGACCGGCTCGATCACGCCTTCTCGGCAGCTGTGGAATGCCTCCTTGGCTGTCAAGGTCGAGTTGTGGTGAGCGGTATCGGCAAATCGGGCCACATCGGGCGCAAGATCGCCGCCACCCTTGCTTCCACAGGCACACCAGCCTTTTTTGTCCACGCTGCCGAAGCCGTCCATGGTGATCTAGGCATGATTGCGCCGCAAGATGTCGTGCTCGCCATCTCACATTCGGGCACCACCGAGGAATTACTCACCATTCTTCCCCTGGCTCGCCGTCAGGGCGCACGAATTCTAGGCATGACCGGCAATCCCGCGTCACCTCTGGCGCAACTGGCCGATGTCTTCCTCGACACCAGCGTGGCCCAAGAGGCGTGCCCGCTCAACCTGGCGCCCACCGCCAGCAGCACGGTGCAGCTGGCTCTGGGCGACGCCTTGGCGGTTGCTTGCTTGGAAGCGCGAGGCTTCGGACCCGACGATTTCGCCCGCTCACACCCCGGCGGTGCCCTGGGTCGGCGCCTGCTCACTCGCGTGCGCGATGTCATGCGCACCGAAACCCGTCTGCCCCAAGTGGCCCCGCACACCAGCCTGCCCGACACGCTTGCCGAAATGTCGCGCAAGGGCATGGGCATGACCGCAGTGGTGAACACCGACGGTGAAGCCGTAGGCATCTTCACTGACGGCGATCTGCGCCGTCTCATCGCTCGTGGCGGCGACCTCCGCCAGCTCACCGTGGCCGATGGCATGAGCCGGCAACCCAGGCACATCGGGCCCGAGGCACTGGCGGCCGAGGCCGCGGCGCTCATGGATAAACACCGGCTATCGCAGCTGCTCGTGCTCGATGAGGCGGGGCGATTGGTGGGCGCCCTGCATATGCACGACCTCATGGCCGCCAAGGTGGTATAACATCGCGCCATGTTGACTCAGCGTCCCAAGTCCATCGTTCCCCACCCCGCCGATGCTCTCGTCATTGCCCGGGTTCCCCCCGCCGTGCGCGATCGCGCCGCCGCGGTACGGCTCATGGTTTTCGACATCGACGGCACCCTCACCGACGGCTCGCTCTGGTATCACGAGCATGGCGAAACCCTCAAGCGCTTCAACGTGCTCGACGGTCAAGGTTTGCGACTGCTCTCGGCGGGCGGAGTGATCGTGGCCTGGATCACCGCAAGAGCCGGTCCCGCCGTCACTCGCCGCGCTGCCGACCTCGGCATCAACGATGTGCAGCAAGGCGTGCACCACAAGGCCGACGCCCTGCAAGCGCTGATGCAAAGGCATGGCGTATCGGGAGCTGAGGTGGGCTATATGGGCGACGACATCAACGACCTTCCCGCCATGCAGCTCGCCGGATTCGCGGTGAGTGTGCCGGCCGCCCCACCTTACGTGGCGCAGGTGGCTCACTGGATCACCGAGCGCGAAGGCGGTCATGGCGCCGTGCGTGAATGTTGCGACGTAGTGCTGGCCGCGCAGGGACGCCTCGGCCAATTGATCACGGCAGGCCCGCCCACCACCACGCCGGGCAGCTCTCTGCAGTAACCCATGCGCGAGCGTCTCACTTCATTCGTCGCGGTGGGCCTGCTGCTTGCCCTCGTGGCGGGCACTTGGTGGGCAGCCGATTACGCCCAGCGAGCCATCCCCATCGACCCGCCTCGCCGCCTCACCCACGAAATGGATTCGTACATCGATCGCTTCGTCATGGTGCAGGTCGACGCCCAAGGAGTGGCCAACGCGCGCCTCGAAGGCCCGCGCGCCGTGCACTACCCAGACGACGACTCTTATGAAGTGCGCCATCCACGGGCCATCAGCCAGCGCCCCGACCGCTCGATCACCGAGGCCACTGCCGAGCGCGGCGTGCTCGATCAGGATGGCGACCGCGTCACCCTCACCGGCGACGTTCGCCTCGAGCGTCGCAATGCCGACGATACGCCCGACCTGGTGATCGAAACCCCCGAGATGGTGTTGCTCCCGAACGAAGATGTGGCCTACACCCACGCACCTGCGGTGGTCACGCGCGAAGACGGCTCACGCATCACCGGCGTGGGCATGCATTACGATAACCAAACACGACAGTTGCGCGTCGATTCGCAAACCCGTGTCACAATCATGCCTCGCGCCACATCGCAGTCGGAGCCATGAGCCCTCCATGCCTTCGTCTTGGATTTCATACAGATCGCATGCAATTCAAAGAATCCACCTCTCCCAAGATCGCCTGGCGAAGCATGTTCTGGCTGCCAGCGGCAGCCTGTGCTCTGGCGCTCACGCTCACGCCTGCGGTATCGCACTCCGCCAGTCTAGAAAGCGACGTACCCACGCTCATCGATTCCGACACCCTCGAATACGATGATGCACGCCAGGTGAGCGTGTTCAGCGGCAACGTCGTGCTCACGCGCGGCAATCTCAGCCTGCGGTCCGAGCGGCTCGAACTGCGCCAGAACGAAGCCGGTGAGCAATTCGCTGTGGCCACCGCCGGCAGCGGCAAACAAGTGTTCGTTCGTCAAACCAGTGAAGATCACGTGGAGGTGGTAGAAGGGCACGCCGATCGCGCCGAGTACGACAGTAGCAGCAATGTTCTCGAATTCATCGGCCACGCCGTGGTCAGCCGCCTGGCCTGTGGCGAGCTTATCGATCAGGTGCGCGGCGAACGCATCCGCTACAACCAGGAAACCGAGGTGTATCGCGCCGAGGGCGGCGCCCGCTCGGGAGGGCCCAATCAGCGCGTGCGCACGGTGATCGGCGCCCGTCAAAGCTCCGACGAAACCATCACTCAGTGCGACAACTCGTCGGGGGGCGGGTCTTGAAGGGACACGGTCGGCTGCGTGCCATGGGTTTGCGCAAAACCTACGGAAAGCGCACCGTGGTGCGAGATGTATCGCTTGAAGTCTCGAGCGGCGAGGTGGTGGGTCTGCTGGGCCCCAATGGCGCAGGAAAAACCACCAGCTTCTACATGATCGTCGGCCTGGTGGCGGCCGATGCGGGGCGAATCGAAATCGATAACCGCGTGATCACGGCCATGCCGATTCACCAGCGCGCGCGCATGGGTTTGTCGTACTTGCCACAAGACGCCTCGGTATTCAGACGCCTCACCGTGGAGCAGAACATCCGGGCGGTGCTTGAGCTGCGTCGCGATGACAGCGGACAGCGGCTGGGGCGCGCGCAAATCGATCAGGCCCTGGAAGACCTGCTCGAAGAACTGCAGATCACGCACATTCGCAGCAACGACGCCATCTCGCTCTCGGGAGGCGAGCGGCGCCGGGTGGAGATCGCTCGCGCGCTGGCCACCGACCCACGCTTCATTTTGCTCGACGAGCCCTTCGCGGGCGTGGACCCGATTGCGGTGATAGAAATCCAGCGGATTGTGGGCTTCTTGCGCGGCCGCAACATCGGCGTGCTGATTACCGATCACAACGTGCGCGAAACCCTGGGCATTTGCGACCGGGCCTACATCATCAGCGATGGCTCGGTGCTTACTTCGGGCCACCCTGATGACATCGTGGACGACCCCGCCGTGCGCCGCGTTTATCTGGGTGAGCATTTCCGCATGTAGCTGGTGCATGTAGCCGGCATTGGCCAGCAGAACTTTTGCCGCCCGGCCCATAGTTTTGCCAGCCGTTCTCACGCCATAGCGGCTGCGGTTCGCCCCCAGTGAATCCCCCTATCTTACGTGATTTTCCGCGCTTGCATTCGGGCGCTGACTCGCTACACTGGAATCGTGCCTGGCCCTCCAGGTCAGCACGATTCTCATGGAGAGCACCACATGAACCTGAGCATCAGCGGACATCAATTCGACGTCACCCCGGCCATTCGGGAATACGTCACCCAAAAGCTGAATCGAGTGCTTCGCCACTTCGACCAGATCATCGATACCCAGGTTATTTTGTCGGCACCCAAGCTACGACATCGCGCCGAGGTCACTGTTCACGTACCCGGCAAAGACATCCACTGCGAAGCGACCGACGAAAATCTATACGCTGCCATCGACGCCCTTATCGACAAGCTCGATCGGCAGATCATCAAACACAAGAGCCTGCTGCGCAGTCACAACTCGCCCGGCATCAAGCGACAGCCATTACAAGAAGATGAGGCCTTGGATCTAGATACGGGCACATAAGCTGCGTCAAGTGTTGCAGGGGCCGCCTGAGGTTCGGCAGCCCCAAAGCCTTGCGCCATGGCACCCTCTGGGTGCCATGCTCCATTCTCAGCTTTGAACTTGCTCCGTAATGGGCCCAACAAACAATTGGCATCGCGTGTGGTTGAAATGCAGCAAATAGCCAGCGAATGCCCGTGCTTTACCCCTATAATGCGTATTTGCTGCAGTGAAGCATCTCTTCCATGACTCTCATTTCCAGCATTCTGCCGGTCTCCAACATCGTTCTCGACCTGCCTGCCACCAGCAAAAAGCGCGCCTTCGAACACGCGGCGCTCACCTTCGAGAACAACCAAGGCCTGGCTCGGCTCACCGTGTTCGACAGCCTATTTTCGCGCGAACGGCTGGGTTCCACCGCACTGGGGCATGGCGTGGCTGTGCCCCATGGCCGTCTTAAAGGCCTCAAGGAGCCGGTTGCCACCTTTATTCGCCTCGCGCAACCCGTGCCTTTCGACGCACCCGACAGCCAGCCCGTGCGCTTGCTCATGTTTCTGCTGGTGCCAGAAGAGTCCACTCAAAAGCACCTGGATATTCTTGCTGAACTGGCCCAAATGCTATCCAGCGCAGAATTACGGCACGGCCTCAACGAAGCCCAGACCCCCGAAGAAATCCGCAGCATCCTGCACGACTGGCACCCGGGCATCGAATACTGATTGCCGCTTTGCCTTCCGGCATCAACCTGCAGGTCTCGGTATGCTAACCATTCAGACACTGGTCGACGACAACCTCAAGCAGCTCGGCCTCACCTGGCTTGCCGGACGAGCCGGCGGTGGCCGCGCGCTCACAGACGACACCCTTGCACCTTCCGACCGGGTCGGCCACCTGAACCTGATTCACCCCATGCGCATTCAGGTATTCGGTCACCGCGAAATGACCTACTACCTGCGCTTTGGCGTCAGGCGACGCCGCCAGCATTTTGCCGATCTCCTCGCCGGCGGCGTACCCGCGATCATCCTGGCCGAAGGGCTGGTAGCCCCCGAAGACCTCATCCAAAATTGCAACACTCACAGCGTGCCGCTGCTGGGTTCGGCCTTCAGTGCCGCCGAGGTCATCGACCTTCTTCGTGTGTATGTAGGCAAAGCTCTCGCCCCCCGAACCATCATGCATGGCGTCTTCATGGACGTTCTCGGCCTGGGCATTCTGCTCACCGGGGAATCGGGCCTGGGCAAAAGCGAGCTGGCACTCGAACTCGTCTCGCGTGGGCACGGCCTGGTGGCAGACGACGCCGTGGAGTTTGCCCAGGTTGGCCCCGGGGTGGTCGAAGGCCGCTGCCCGCCCCTCTTGCAGAACATTCTCGAAGTACGCGGCCTGGGCCTGCTCGACGTGCGCACCATCTTCGGCGAAAGCGCCGTGCGCCGCAAAATGCGCCTGCGCCTTATCGTGCAACTCGTGCGCGCCCTGTCTGAAGAAGCTCATCGCGAGCGCCTTCCTTTGCAAGACACCACGCAGAATGTGCTGGGCCAGCCCGTGCGCAAAGTCGTGCTCCCCGTTGCGGCCGGCCGCAACCTGGCCGTGTTGGTAGAAGCCGCCGTGCGCAACAACATCCTCCAGCTGCGCGGCATCGACACCCTGGCCGAATTCATGGAGCGCCAGATGCACGCCATCCGTCAGAACGAACGCTGAATCGGCAGCAGTCATCTTGTGTGAAGCGCGTGGCTTGGAAGGTTTTGCGTAAAATGAATTTCCTGCTATACTCTTTTTCTCTTCCCCGATAGCTCAGTCGGTAGAGCGACGGACTGTTAATCCGCAGGTCGCAGGTTCGAGCCCTGCTCGGGGAGCCACAAGCTTTAGGGCTCCAAGCCCTTGAAAAATAGCGCCTTTTTACGAAGGCGCTATTTTTTTGCCCGGCACAAACGGCGATTTTCGCCTTTTGCTGGCGCGAATGATAGCGTTAAAGTTCGCTGGCTCACGGGCAGCGAGCTCAACACGCAAAAGACT
>JAJUJN010000392.1 GCA_029265335.1 Alcaligenaceae bacterium | reverse complement strand
GTTTGCGCGGCCAGCATGTGGTTCTGTACCAGCAAGCCGTTGATGGTCGCCACTTCCAGCCGGCGGCTGGCGGGCTCACGCATCATGCGGTAGAAGGTGTCGGCAAAGTTGGCAAAGGCGGCGTAAACGTCGCGGCGGGCAAGACGCCAGGCGAGATCGTTGCGCGGCTCGGGAATGCCCGGTCGCATGCTGGCTGGGGGATCGGCTGCCAGCTCCAGGAAGCGTCGGTTGGCCCCCACTGCTGCCTTGGCAGTGGGGCCGATCGCGCGACTTTCCCAGTAGGGCAGGATCCAGCTTCCCAGCCAGACCAGCAGTGATCCGATCACGGCATCTACCGCGCGTTCGCCGATGAGCAGCAAAGAACCCGGCGACAGAAAGTGAAAGCCGATGAGCACCATCAGGGTGTTGAACAGCGAGCCCAGCAGGTAGTTCACCGGCATAAAACCATTGCTGAGCACCGACGCCAGGAACATCGCGCCCAGCAAGAGCCAGGTTGCTTGACTGAGCTGGAGCAAGAGGAGCACGAGTGCGCAGCCGATCAGCGTACCTGCCAGGCGTCGTCGGTTGCGCTGGCCCGAGAGCACAAATCCCGGCTTCATGATCACGAGTACCGTGAGCACCACCCAGTCGCCGTGGGTGCCCAGCAGGGTGTCGTAGCGTACCGCCAGCGCGCTGGTGGTCATCGCCAGCAGCATGCCGCAGGTCACCGCGATCGATAGCCGCAGGGCATAGCGCAGATGCGGGGACTCCAGGGTGAGGTGGCTGAGCAAGCGTTTGAGACTGATCTCTTCACGCGAAAAAAACCGGCTGAGAGACGTGTCGCTGCGGGTCAGTTTGGACGACGGGATGACCGGCACCTGATGTTGCCCCTGCATGCGCATGAGAAGGCGCGCGGCAGTGCGCAAACGACGGAGCACCTGAATCACCACCACCCAGGCCTCGGGCTCCCGCTCGGGGAAGCCGTCTTGGCGCAGCAGCACCACTTCGTACTCCATGGCCCGCAGCTCAGCGCGGATGCCGGTGGTGCGCCCAGGGGCACGATTGCGCACCAGCGCCATGCCGATACGCTCGAGGTCGGTGCCGAGTTTGAGCAAGGCGTCGCGGCCAAACAGCAGAAAGTCGTTGCCGCTGAGCGCATCTCTCAGCGTGGCATAATCGGTATAAGTGGCCAACATGGTTTCTTGCAGATCCACCATGTCGATGAACAGGTTGCCCAGGCGGATGCGGCGGCGATCGTTGCGCCGAACAGCCCTCGGCATGGCGGCGAAAACGAGATCGCGCGCCATCTGCTGCTTTTCGGCAAGGCGAGCCTGGACAGGAATCAGGGCGCGGTTGCTGGCGTCAAGGTCTTCGTCGGGATCGTAAAACGGGGCTTTGGCCTGGATATATTCGGCAGTGGCAAACATGGCCATGGCCAGGGTCTGCTGCTCGAGGCGCTGATGTTGAAGGTAGCGCAGTACCCAACTGAAGCTCGCATACCAGAGCCCGCCGGCCAGAGTGGCCAAGGCGTGCCAGGCGGCCTCGGTGGGGCCGAGATTCTGGTTCATGGTGAGAGTCATGAGCAGCAAGCAGGCAAAGCCGATCATGCCGCCCCGCCGTCCCAACGCCGAGAACAGACCGAAAACGAAGGTTTGCAGCACCACCACGGCCAGCAGCAGCCAGGGCCAGGACGTGGCCGCCCCAGTGATGAGGGCGGCCAAGGTGCCCAGCACCGCGCTGCCCAGCATGGCCGCCAGGCGATGGCGCTGAGGGCCCGGTTGATCGATGATCGACACGCAATGCGCGCCGAACGCTGTGGCGACACCGACCACGGGCTCGTTGAAAATGCCGATCAGGATGATCGGCGGCAAGAGGGTGCCGGCGGCCTGGCGCAGGCCGTCGTGCAGATGCTGGCTATAGAGAAATTTACGGACTTCGGCCGGGCTAACCAGCATGGGCCGATTGCAAATCCAGAACGATCTTGCCGATATGGCGCGACGATTCCATCAGCTGATGGGCTGCGCGCGCCTCTTCAAACGGAAAGGTCTGATAGATGATGGGTTTGAGCTCGCCCGACGCGAAGCGCGGCCAAACGTGTTCGCGCAAGGCGTCGGCAATGGCGGTTTTGGCGGCCACGCTCTGTGGACGCAGGGTGGAACCTGTGAGTTTGAGCCGTTTCACCATGACGGGCGTGATGTCGAAATCGGGCACCTTGCGCCCATTGAGAGCGGCAATACTCACATGTCGGCCTTCCACTGCCATGCACCGCAGGTTCTTCATGATGTAGTCGCCTGCCACCATGTCGAGCACCACGTTGACACCCGCCTTGTTGGTGACCTTGGCGATTTCTGCCACCCAGTCGTCTTCGCGGTAGTTGTAAACGTGGTCGGCGCCCAGGCTGCGGCAGAATTCCACCTTCTCGGCATTGCCTACCGTGGTGAAGACTGTCGCGCCAAAGGCCTTGGCCAACTGGATGGCGCATTGCCCGATACCGCTGGATCCGCCATGAATCAGAATGCTTTCGCCGGCCTGCAGCTGAGCCCGGTCGAAAACGTTGGTCCAGACGGTAAAGTAATTTTCT